>CAZWFM010000157.1:0-5211 GCA_964633185.1 uncultured Bacteroidales bacterium
GAACCACGAACATCCGAAAGAAGATTTGAAATTGTAAAATCATAGCTGTATCCGATATTCAGTTGCCTTGTTTTAATTCCCACCAGAAAGACCAGGGCATCTCCTCTTTGAGAATTAACAAACGGAATACCTCTATACCAGATACCTAAAACCAAGGGATAATTGTGCCAGTAAACACCGAGGTCAAGCTGCTTAATGCTAGCCTGTTGCTTGTACATAAAAGCAAATGTCATGGTTTCATCACTTGGCTTTAAAAGTTTACCTTTTCTGCGAAACTCATATCCCCCGTAAAAACTATATTTAATATCTATTATAGCTTTTGAAGCATACAAAGAAATATTAGGAGTTAATAAATGGTCAACAGATCCTCCCATCCAGAATTTATTTGTATATACCAAAACCGATGTTCCCATATCTATGTCTCGTGACCTTTGTCTTGAAGGATCAGGAACAGAAGTTGAAGAACCAATAATTTCATCTATGAAAGTAAGGTCACCGAAAAATCCGTGCTCAACATAGGAAAAGGATAAACCCGGTCTGACATGCCAGATATTGAAGATCTTAAAATTATACGAATAATGAAGTCCGATATATAAAGAACCCATTTTACCTGTACCGGAAACATCATGATAAGCAAGAACACCTATTCCGCTATTAAACGTTGAAAAATAATGGTCGTAAGATATACTGTATGCTCTGAAAGGTGATGAAGCTTCCCACCACTGGTCCCTGTATGCAAGACAAATACGGCTTCCATCTACTGCACCGGCAAATGAAGGACCCAGATACAGCGGATTTGAATAAAACTGTGAGAATTGCGGATCCTGACAGTACACACTTCTATTGAAGAGAAAAATTAATATAATAATGAAAAGTTTGCGCACTGTTTTTTAACATTTACCCTATGTTACGGATATAACACTAAGTTGGTTTATAAAACGAAAATAATTCTTTTAGCAACTGAAATAATTTTGACAAAGAACAAGTTATAAACAGTAAAAAGCCTAATATTCTGTTTAATTAATACTGTATTTGAGGCACAATTAATAATGTTACGTCACCGCTCACTTCAAAAGGTTGCCCGTTAGTGAACCTTCCTTTTGCCCTCCACATGTACACATCCTGTTTTGCAGGCTGTCCCTGTAAATAACCATTCCATCCATGATTTACATCATTGGATTCAAAAATCAAAACTCCCCAGCGATTGTATACTTCAAGTTTATATTCTTCCACACCCTGAGCATATGGTCTGAATATCCTGGTGTCCATATCTGCAGGATCTGTCACCCATTCATCCCGCGCTCCTGCAGGATCAACCGTAAATGCTGTCGGGAACTGAATATTTCCCTCCCCATGTACATAAATAGGAATAGGATGAACAACCGTATCATAGCACCCCAGATCAGATTGTGCAATTAGAGCTACATAGTATACTCCTTCTTCTTCATAATACCATGTAGGATTTTTATCCGTAGATTGGGCATTTTCAACGCTAAATGACGGATCTGATGCACCCGGTTCCTGATTTGTAAAGAACCACCAGTAATAATCTCCGCCACTTGTTTGATTATAAAAACTAATGATATCAGGTGGTTGATTCTGGCTGGCCATAAATACGGATGAATCGTTGAAAGTAAAGTTTGCTGTTGGTCTCGGGTAAACAAATACTATCCTGTCATCATAGTTTGGTCCACCATCACCCCATACTTCCAGTCGTACAGTATATACTCCCGGTTCGGTAAATGTATGGACAGGCATCGTATCAGTGGAATATCCTCCGTCACCGAAATCCCATTCGTACTGATCGGGATATACATATTTTGTAGTAGCAACAAAATCAAGTGTAATAGGTACGCAGGCAGAAATATCCTCTTCGAGCATAACCTGTGGTAAAGGGGGCCTGATCTGTATCTCCCTGACAATGGTATCGCGGCATTCCGGGTTGTCAGTATTCCAGGCTATCATCTGAACCGCGAAATAATAATTGTTATCAGGATCGCCCCAGTACATGTAGCCATAAACATGGTCAAAGGATTCGGCATCCTGGTTGTCTGTTACTCCGTCTCCGTAATCCCAATCATAACTCCAGCTGCTTTGATAAAAAGTTTCATTATTAAAGGTTACAGTTGTCTGATCCTGGTCAGCATTGTACGACTGGATCATAGGATTCGGAATAAATTCTGCCCTTGGATTAGGAAATACGGTTATTGTTCCTGTTGTATCATCATAACAATTGAACTGCGATATTGCGCTAAAGGTTATTTCATAAACTTCGTCACCCGGTGTATCATTTACAAACCTGTGCAACGGATCCTTCAAAGGACTGAAAGTCTGTCCATTGATGTACCACAACATACTGCTTACATTTATCGTATCTCCTGTAAATTGTACATCAAGAGGGCTGCATCCTTCAGTTACATCACATGTGAATGCTACCCGAACATTCGGATAGATATTGATCAATTTTGTGATGGAATCAACACATCCTCTGTCAGATGTAACAGTAAGAGTGATCGGTTTGGAAACAACCACTGTCGAATCGTTTCCAAATATATTGCTCGGGTTTTCCTGCGTGCTTGTATTTTCACCTGCAAAATTCCAGAAGTAACTTAAATTTGATCCGACCGAAATATTTGTCATTTGCAACTCAAAAGGAGGACAATCTGATGCAGTCGGAAAATAAAAATCTGCATCCGGTTTGGCATAAACCGTTATATTAATTGATGTATCATCAGTACAATTGTAAATGGAACGTGCAAGCAAATCGATTGTGTAGTTGACATCGGTTACGTTATTGAAGTTTTCGAACACATGACTTGGATTTACAGCCGAGGAACCTGATCCGTCACTGAAATTCCATACATAGCTATTTGCATTGACTGAATTGTTGGTTAAATGGGTTGTGTCGGGTGAGCAAAAGTCAGTTTGATCAGGTGTAAAATCAGCAAAGACAAGAGGATATACAATTACTTCCACCGAATGCGTATCAGCACAGGCCATATGCTGAGGATCGGCAGCACCATAGGCTACCAGTCTGGCGATAATTGTATCAGCATCGGATGTTAAGTTGGTAAAAGCAGGTACATTTGGTTCGTAGTCGGTAAATGTCCCCAGTCCGCTTCCTATAAAATCCCATTCAAAAATATTTGCTCCTACCGAAGACAGGTTCTCAGGTCTTATAGTAAAAGGTGAACAACTATCGGCAATTGGTAAATTAAAATCAGCGTCTATGGAGGCAAATACATTCACCGAATCATACATTACACTGTCACATCCATAGGGATTGGATGCCGTAAGTGAAATGTAATATGTTGTGTCATAATGAGATAGATTTGCATAGTTCTTAATAAATGTCGGCGCAGGATTCGTGCTCGTTGTACTGTTTCCGAAATCCCATAAATAAGAAAGAGACCCGCCTGATGAGTTGTTCTGGAAAGTTACGGCCAACGGTGAACAACCGATGGGATTCAGAAGGTTAAAAGCGGCGATTACGTGCGGATAAACAGATATTGTTCGCACCAGCGTATCAGTACATCCTTCAAAATTTTCCGTAACCAAACGCACATAATAGATGGTATCTGATGCCATATTTTCATTCCAGTATTGATGTGTAAACGAAGGATCAGATGTGTTTGAAATGGGTGATCCGTCACCAAAATCCCATTCAAACAAATGTGCCCGGACACTTAAATTTGAAAAAGTGGCCAGAACAGGTGTACAATTGTTATCGTAATCTATACCAAAATTAGCCCTGATAAAGGGATGAACAAGGATCAATGTATCGTACTCATCATCACAAAAATATTCCGATGTAGCTGTCATGTGTACATTGTAAACAGAATCTGCATCCGATCTGTTATAAAAGTTGTGCAAATACGACGATCCCAGTGTATCCTGCAAAATTGTACCATCATCAAAATCCCAGTTATAAAAAAGTTTATACCCAACCGAATGGTTCGTGAACAGGATGGTATCTGCATCGCATATTTCCACCCTGTCGGCACCAAACTCAGCATGTACTTCAGGAAAAACAACAATGTCACGCTGCGGGAAGGAATCGACACAACCCCATTTGTTCATACCCCACAAATTGATATGAAGAGTATCCGGTCCGCCAACTATGCTTGTATCCCGGTGATATAAATATATAGGATCCTTATTCAGCGCAATATAATTGCTGTCGCCATACCAATAGTCAATATGCCAGTAAAACGTATCAACTCCAATGGAATTCCCCGGATTCAACTCAATGTCGAGAGGAGAGCAACTTGCACTGGTCTCAATTGCCATTACGGTTCTTACCCTGGGATGAACCGTAATGTTTTTAGAAATGGAATCCATGCAACCAAAAGGTGATTCTGTAGTGAGTCGAACAGTGTATACATGATCGATGGAATCAAAATTGTAATACCTGTGTACCGGATCTTCTTCAAACGACTGGGAATAATCTCCAAAATCCCAGTAATAACTCGTGCTATCGTAATGACCGGTGGTCTGGTTGGTGAATTGTATATCAAGTGGCGGACAACCCCTGTTGGTGTCGACATCAAACCCTGCTGTTATCCTGGGTTTTACGCTTACCATCTTGGTTCTTTCACTTCCGCAGCTATAATAAGACGCAAAGGCATGAAGCTCAACGGTGTAGGTAATGATCGAGTCCGTATTGTTTTCCGGGAAGGTCCAGGAGAAAGGATTGGGTATTGTATCCTGATCAATTTCCTGGTAAGGATTCGTAAACACCCACACCATTTTATCACAGTCTATCGGTGGTAAAATACTGGTAGTATTGGTAATGGTTATAGGGTTCGGGGAACATACTTCATTGTCGCTAAGCACAAAGTCCGCATTTGGCCCGACCACTACCTTTGCAAAGACAGTGATCGTTGTATCAGCGAAACATTCCTGTTCAATATCCACATTATAGGAATAATCTGCGGTAGTTGGAGGATACAGGTAAGGATCAGCGATATTTGTATCGGACAGGTAATCGACAATTGAATCGGCAAGGGGATCAGTACTATACCAGTGATAGGATATCCCTCCTCCTGCCACCAGATGTATAGGATCCAGATTACAATAGACACCCGCAGGAGGAGACAGATATCCGCCCAAACCTGCCGATGATTCACTGGATGCATAGTCGGAAAAATACCCGTATTTGCATCCCGTACCGGCACCTCCGTTAATCACACCCAGGTGAAAACGTGCAAC
>CAZWFM010000158.1:0-2370 GCA_964633185.1 uncultured Bacteroidales bacterium
ATATTCGTCCGGTAAATTCCGGAAAGTTGTTGGTCACATGCAAACCTTCAATTGCGGTCTTCCAGTCACCCCTGTATATTGCATCCTGCCATTCGGGCATATTATTAATTACAGGGCAACCCCACTGGCAAAATGGTACACCGCAATCCATGCATCGCGATGCCTGATCGCGCCTGTCGTTATCATCAAGAATTTGTTCCACTTCACTGTAATCATTTGTCCGTTCATGAAGAGGCCTGTAACCTGCCGGTTTTCGTCCGATCGTCATAAATCCTTTAGGATTTCCCATGATAAAAATTTTTAAGATACTCTATTATACTGTTTTGTTTAATATTGAAAATGTGGTTCGTCTTCTGTTTCCTTGATTTGTTTATTGATTTTTTCCAGTTTTTGTTCAGCAAGTATTTTCTTATACTCGAATGGAATTATTTTCACAAATTTTGGCAAATGCTCATCCCAGTTCACTAGTATATGTTCAGCAAGAGCACTCCTTGTATAATTGAAATGGTTGTTGATCAAGGTTTGAAGTTCATTTTCATCATCACGATCAACAACCCTGCTTAATTCTACCATTCCCTTATTACAGAAATAGTCAAAGTTCCCTTTCATATCAAGCACATACGCAATTCCTCCACTCATTCCGGCAGCAAAATTCCTTCCTGTTTTTCCAAGAATCACAGCTGTCCCACCGGTCATATACTCACAGCAATGGTCTCCTACACCTTCAACCACAGTTTTTGCTCCGCTATTCCTCACGCAGAATCTCTCACCTGCTATTCCCTTTATATATGCTTCCCCGCTTGTTGCACCATAAAGTGCCGTATTCCCGATAATCATGTTCTCTTCCGGTTTAAATGTTGATCCTTCAGGAGGAATAACAATTAATTTACCGCCTGAAAGACCTTTCCCAAGGTAATCATTTGATTCTCCTTCCAAATAGAAGCTTATTCCCTTGACAAGAAATGCTCCAAAACTTTGACCGGCAGAACCATAAAATTTACAGGTAAGGGTATCCTCTGGCAATCCTTCTTCACCATATAACCGGGTAATTTCTCCTGAAAGCATAGCCCCGACTGTTCTGTCCGTATTCCGAATTTTAAAGGATAACCAGACTTTTTGTTTGGCTTTAATTGACTTGTTTGCTTTTTTAATGAGTTCATGATCCATTAATTCATCAATCTTATGCTTCTGCAGGCAGATGCAATGTGTTGCATGTGTTGCCGCTTCCGAGGGACGATATAATATCTGCGAAAGATCAACTTTTTTTACTTTCCAGTGTTCAATATCAGTTCGTTGTTCAAGCAAATCCGTACGCCCGACAATGTCTTCAAATTTCCTGACTCCAAGTTCTGCAAGTATTTCTCTTACCTCTCTGGCAATAAAATGAAAATAATTAATAACAAATTCTGATTTGCCGATAAATCTTTTTCTTAATTCCGGATCTTGTGTGGCTACTCCAACAGGGCAGGTATTCAGATGACATTTACGCATCATGATGCAACCTAATATGATCAGGGCCGTCGTAGCGAATCCGAATTCCTCAGCCCCCAGCATACCTGCATATACGATATCTCTACCGGTTTTCATCTGTCCATCAGTCTGCAGTTTTACTCTGTCCCGCAAATTATTAATAACAAGTGTCTGCTGTACTTCGGATATTCCTAATTCCATAGGCATCCCGGCATGCTTTATTGAACTTACAGGACTGGCACCTGTTCCTCCTTCGGCTCCACTTATGGTTATGCTGTCAGCATATGCCTTTGCCACACCGGCAGCTATAGTGCCAACACCTTTTTCAGAAACAAGCTTTACATTTATTCTTGCTTTCGGGTTGGTGCATTTCAAATCAAAAATCAATTGTGCAAGATCTTCAATGGAGTATATGTCGTGATGTGGAGGAGGAGATATCAAGGTAATGCCCGGTGTGCTGTTCCTGATTTTTCCAATGATTTTATCTACTTTATGCCCGGGCAATTGCCCGCCTTCACCCGGCTTGGCTCCCTGTGCAATTTTTATCTGGATTTCATCCGCATTAACCAGATAATTCGTTGTTACCCCAAATCTGCCGGATGCCACCTGTTTTATAGCACTTCTGGCGAAGGTCCCGTCTTCACGTGGTTTAAATCGTTCAGGATCTTCTCCTCCTTCTCCCGTATTGCTTCTTGCCCCGATCCTGTTCATGGCAATTGCCAAAGCTTCGTGGGCTTCTTTACTTATTGATCCGAAAGACATGGCGCCGGTGACAAATCGTTTAAAGATCTCCTCTACAGGTTCAACCTCTTCCAGAGGAATTGAGTTTCCTGTTTTAAAATTTACACACCCTCTCAGAAATAGTGGTTCCCTGTTTTGATTATCAACCAAACTGCTGAA
>CAZWFM010000158.1:2380-5209 GCA_964633185.1 uncultured Bacteroidales bacterium
ACTGCTGAATTCCTTGTATTTTTGATAACTATTTGTACGTGTAGCCCATTGTAATAATCCAATCGATTCGGGATTCCATCCATGTTTTTCTCCATCTATACGATAGTGATAGATTCCCGCTGTTTTAAGAACAGGGGTATCATTATTCTTTGGAGCAAAAGCCTTTGTATGACTGATCAATATTTCCCTTGCAACCTCCTCAAGTTCCAGGCCTCCGATCCGGGAATCGGTTCCGTTAAAATATGTATCAACCAATTTTTTATTCAGTCCGATCGCCTCAAACATTTGTGCACCGTGATAGCTGCGCAGGGTTGAAATACCCATTTTTGACATTATTTTTAATAATCCTTTGTTCACAGATTTTATATAATTCTCGCGTGCACTTACATAATCAATCGCTATATTTCCTTTCAAACATTGTTCTTCGATAATCGCATATGCAACATATGGATTGATCATACTTGCCCCATAGGCGATAAGTAATGCAAAATGATTAACTTCGCGAGCTTCTGCAGTTTCAAGCACCAAAGCAACCTGTGTGCGTTTTTTTGTCCGGATCAGATGGTGATGAATAGCAGAAGTAGCCAATAGTGATGGAATAGGGGCCATAGTTTCAGAAATTCTCCTGTCGGTTAAAATAATGAAATTCTTGCCATTTTCGACTGCCTGTTCGGCTTTCAGACAGATTTCATGAAGCGCGGTCTCCAATGCTTTTCCACAATTGTCTTTTTTGGCCGGAAAAAGGATCGGAATATCAATGTGCAAAAAGTTCTCTTCTTTTAAATTGCGAAGCTTATTCAAATTTGTATTGGAAACAAGAGGGGTTTTGTATTTAATCAGTTTACAATGCAGGGGAGATTCTACCAGCATATTTTTTGATGCCGAGCCGATATAATATGTCAATGCCATCACCAGGCCTTCCCTGATAGGATCAATGGGCGGATTGGTAACTTGTGCAAACAATTGCTTAAAATACCCGAATAACCTTTGAGGTTTATCTGAAAATAGTGCAACCGGCGTATCATTCCCCATGGAATGAACCGGTTCCTGACCTTGTATCGCCATGGGTTTAATAAGTACATCAATATCTTCCTTGGTGTAACCGAATGTTTTTAAATAGTGCCGGAAATCATTACCTAGTGTGGTCGGAACTCTTTCTTTTACCTTGATATCATTTAAATCCACCCTGTTTTCTGCCAGCCATTGCGCATAAGGATTTCGTTCCGTAAGCTGCCTTTTCACTTCTTCATCAGGAATAATTATTCCCATTTTGGTATCCACAAGAAGAATTTTTCCCGGTCGAAGCCTGCCTTTTTCTCTAATATTCTCAGCCGGGAATATTTGCACGCCAACTTCCGATCCCATAACAATCATATCATCCTTTGTTATCACATAGCGTGAAGGCCTTAATCCATTTCTGTCGAGAGTTCCTCCAATGTAGCGTCCGTCACTGAATACAATAGACGCAGGTCCGTCCCAGGGTTCCATTAAAGTAGATTGATATTCATAATAGGCTTTCAAACTGGGAGGAATAGGATTTTTATCGTTAAATGATTCCGGAATCAGCATACTCAATGCCTGGGGTAAAGTTTTCCCTGTTAGAACAAGGAATTCCAGAACATTATCCAGTGAGGCTGAATCGCTCATTTCAGGTTCTATGATCGGAAAAAGCTTTTTCAGATCAT
Organism: uncultured Bacteroidales bacterium; assembly: GCA_964633185.1. GTDB lineage: Bacteria > Bacteroidota > Bacteroidia > Bacteroidales > UBA10428 > UBA10428. Next base: position 4,066 of record CAZWFM010000158.1, read on the forward strand.
CTCCGAAAAGCTCGGTTTTTAATATAGATTCCCTTGCCGACATCCACAGTCGATTCCCTTTTACCGTATTGATCTCCCCGTTATGGGCAAGAAATCTGAAAGGCTGGGCAAGACTCCAGGTCGGAAACGTATTTGTTGAGAACCTGGAATGAACAAGAGCTATAGCACTTTCCATTTTACTATCCCTGAGATCAGGAAAGTATCGATCAACCTGGTCAGGAGTAAACATTCCCTTGTAAATAAAAATTTTGGATGACAAACTGGGTATATAAAAGTCTTCTTTATTTTTTATTTTCGACTCCCTTACATACCTCTCTGTTAGTTTACGTGTTATGTATAATTTCCTTTCCAATTCTTCCTGCTCGGCAAAATTCCCTGTAATAAAAATTTGACGTACAAATGGTTCAGAAGATTTTGAAATATCTCCCAGTACAGAATTATCAACCTTTACATCAATAAGATCAACAATGTCAAAACCTTCTGAAACAGCTGTATCGATAAGCAACTGTTCGCATGCCTGCTTACCCTTTGAATTACGGGGAAGAAATACCAGCCCTGAACCATAACTACCCTCCTCGGGTACATTCATATTTTTTGCTTTGAAAAATGAATGTGGCATCTGTATCAATATCCCCGCACCATCACCAGACTTATTATCAGCACTTTCTGCACCACGATGGGTCATATTGACCAAAACCTCAATGCCCCGTTGAATTATATTGTGAGATTTAATCCCTTTTATTTGAGTTACAAATCCAATCCCGCAACTATCGTGTTCATTTTCCGGATCGTATAATCCCTGCGCATCTGGAAGTACTTTTGCCATTGTCCAAGATTTAATTATTCAACAGTAAATCATAAAAAAAGCCATTCTTTCATTGAGAATGGCTTATATATACTAATTCATTCCACCATTCTCACGCAGTATCAATATCTTTATCAGATGAATATTTCTTTTCAATTTGAATCATAATGGGTGCTTGTGATCCTGCAAAAATAATACAAATATTCTTAATGCGAAATACGATGAGGATAAATTTTATATTTATTTATATGTTTTGTATAAATATGCAGATTATTCCCTTCCTTCCAAATTATCATAATCAGCCCTGCCATAAACATTTATATATGCAGGACGAATAAT
>CAZWFM010000159.1:0-5150 GCA_964633185.1 uncultured Bacteroidales bacterium
GAAAAAATTGATGAGCGCTGGACACTTCCAGGTGGCTGGGCAGATATTGGATACAGTCCTTTTGAAAATGCTGCAAAAGAAATTGTTGAAGAAGCCGGATTGAATGTTAAGCCAATCCGTTTGCTGGCTGTTTTTGATAAATTAAAACATGCTCATCCCCCGGATGCTTACCATGTATATAAATTATTCGTTCTGTGCAGGGACTCCGGTGGAAAAATAACTCCTGGGACAGAGACATCAGATGCAAAATGGTTCTCAAGGATAGAAATCCCTCCACTGTCATATCCGAGAATTACCATAGAACAAATACAAATTATGTTTGAATACTTTGATAATCCTCAAAAAGATATTCTTTGTAATTGAAATCGATGTTTCATATTTCTTCTTGTATACTATATTCTTATTCATTAACCGAGAGTTGTTGATGTATGATTTATTCTGATAAATTCGCTTATTAACTTTCTATTGATTTACAAACTTTAAAAGACAACTGGATAAAAATCCGTGTCTACAACTTTTTTCAATTCCCAAAATATCTTAAAACAAGCATGAACTAGTGTCATGTTAACGAACAAAAGTCAGATTCCTTCACTCACCCTTTACTTCCCTAAAGGGAATATCACACGAGCCAAGGATCACTCTTTAGGGGTTGGGGGTGGAGCTGCGAAACGAAATATGAAGGTTGACACGACATTAGTTATATACATATGAACAGAGTCTCAACACAGTCTTCTCATTCTTCTCGTTAAAAGCTGACAGATTAAAGTCATTCATCCCGATACACTCCGGCACCTGGATTTGTTCAACATGCAAATTTTAATGCACTTTATTTTTGAAATTTGAGTTTCACGAATAAACAATTCATTTTTTGCTTTGTAGTATTCGTATCTTTGCTGATATTGCAAAACGTATTAATTTTTTTAAGTATGTGTGGTTTTCATATCCTGACAAGGAGCCTTATAATCTTACTGTCTTTTTCTTTCTCATTGGCAACAATAGCTCAGGACACCCTGCTGTCAATTCTGAAAGAGGAATTGGAGAGGGAAGTATCCGAACTTGGTAAACAGAAGATTCCTCCCTATTACATTGATTACCGTGTCGATGAAATAGAATCATTTGCTATCCGGACATCTTTTGGCAGCCTGGTAGAAAAAAACAATAACAAAGGTCGTTTGCTTACAACCACTGTTCGGGTAGGAGATTATGATTTTGATAACACACATGAATTTACCGGGGAATTGTCTAATCCCTATCTGAATACCCCATATTCATCCCCCATGCCATTGGAAGATGAACCCTCTGCCATCAAACAAATCCTTTGGAGAACAACAGATCAGGCATATAAGAATGCACTCAGTGCATTTGCCGGAGCACAAACAAGGAATACAAATCCTGAAAAGGACAATGTTCTCGCTGATTTTTCAGCAGAAAGCGCGAATTCCTATTATGAATCCCCATTCCCTGATAATGAAGCTGAATTTGACGCCAATGAATGGATCAGCAGATTAAAAAAATATACTATACTTTTTGATGATGATTCCCTGATTTTTCATTGCGAAGCTTCTTTCCAGTTTGTGAAAAACAGGAAATACTTTATTTCATCAGAAAACACTCAAATTGTTCAGAATCAATCATATGCCAGGCTATACTTTATGGCCAGCATAAAACACGAAACCGGGAATGTCTTTCCACTGACTAAATCTTACACTGCTTTTATGCCCACTGAGCTTCCTGATCATGATACCATTTTAAAGGATATAGAAAGTCTGTACCTGAAACTTCAGGAATTAAAATCTTCGCCCATGGCAGAGCCTTATGCCGGACCAGCCATATTATCTTCTGAAGCCGCAGGAGTATTTTTTCATGAAATATTCGGACACAGGATTGAGGGACACCGTTTGGAAAAAGCCAGTGATGCCCAGACTTTTAAGGATAAAATAGGAAATAAAGTCCTTCCTGAAAGTTTCCAGGTAATTTCTGATCCGACCCTATTTCAATTTCACGGGCAGGATTTAATTGGTGCGTATAAATATGATGATCAAGGAGTCGAAGCTCAGAAAGTGGTCGTTGTTGAAAACGGGAAATTAAAACAGTTTCTGATGTCGCGCCGACCCACAAAAGAATTCGTTAACTCTTCGGGCCATGGAAGAGCGCAAGCCGGTTTTGCCCCTGTATCGCGTCAATCGAATCTGATCATTGAAAGCAACAAAGCATACACTGAAAATGAACTCCGCAAACAATTAATTAAAGAATGCAAAAAGCAAAATAAAAACTACGGGTATTATTTTAAGGAGGTTATTGGAGGATTAACTATCACTGACCGTTACAATACAAACATGTTCAATATAAAGCCTGTTGAAGTTTACAAAATATATATTGATGGCAGACTCGATGAATTGGTGTCGGGAGTTGAGCTAATAGGCACTCCTTTGACTATGTTTTCAAATATTGTATCGGCAGGCAATGAACAAAAGGTATTCACGGGTTTTTGCGGAGCTGAATCGGGTCATATACCTGTAACAGCCATTTCACCGGCTCTATTTGTAAGAAAGATTGAAACACAAAAAATTCCGGAATTCGACAGTAAACTTCCTATACTTTCTAGTCCATAAACATAAACAGAAGAATGAAATTAATTATGTTAAATGCCAAAATATCAATATTTTATCAAATTAGAAAAATTCCATTTTTTGTATTATTTCTCTTTGTAACATCTTTATGTTATAGCCGTGTTTCATCAGACAGCATCATTTTTACGGCGATGAGAGATGAGTTAAAACGAAATGCCGAACAGCTCTCTGATGAAAAATATGAAAAACCCTTCTTCATTGCATATACAGTTGCCGATGTGCAAAATATTTATTTGAATGCTACTCTCGGAGCAATTTATACTTCCGAAACCAGATCGTACAAAGATTGGCAGGTAAGAGTAATGGTTGGAGATTATGATATTAATGATGAGAATTTCAATTATGATCAGCCACAGGAAATCGTATTCAGACCGAGTATTGAAATGCCTGTTGATAATGACTATGAAGGAATCAGGAGATCATTATGGCTTACTACCAATAACGTATACAATTCTGCTGCCCGAACATACAAGGCAAAAATGGATTTGATCGATCACAAACAGCTGAAGGAATCTGATCTTCAAATCGCGGATTTCAGTCGTGCCCCGGTAGTAAAAATGAATGTCCAGGCATCGGAAATATCTTATGATGCCGGGCACATTAGAAGCCTTACAAAAGAATTGTCAAGATTATTTTGTCAATATCCTGAAATTTATTATTCGGACGTAGGTTGTAATATTTTTTTGTCAACTGTGTACTTTATTAACAATGAAGGTACAGAGGTAAAATTTCCATACAACTTAGCCTCCTTAGTTATTCAGGCTGGTACGATGACTGACGATAGTGAAAGAATCCACCGAAATATTGCCTATACATGTAACTCTCCTGATGAATTCCCCAATTTGCAAAACATATCGAATGATATTAAGATCATGATTGATGATCTTCTAACACTAAGGAAAGCCAAGCGCCTGGAAGAAGATTATACCGGTCCGGTACTGGTTCTTAATGAAGCTGTAGCAAATACATTCGAAACTGTTTTGTTCACAGGTTTTGATCAATTGATCGCTAACAGAGAATCGTTGCAAAGCAGCAGTCAGATGAATCTTTACTATGACAAGAGTGACAATGGCCTTGAATCAAGAATTGATAAATTAATCCTTTCCAAAGATCTTACTATAACAGCAGAATCTCAACTTAATGAGTTCAATGGAATCCCTTTACTCGGAAGTTTTCATGTGGATGCTGAAGGCGTTATTCCACCGGAAAAGCTTGTGCTTGTGGAAAATGGAATACTCAAAACCCTGCTTAATGGCAGAACTCCTTCACGAAATGTCTCCGAATCAAATGGTCATATGCGCTTTGATTATGAATTCGGCGGCTTAGTTAAGCAGGTCGGCCCGGGTGTAATTCAGGTCACAAGCTCCAATCCCTCTACTTTAAAAGAATTAAAAGAAAAATTAATTCAAAAAGCCAGGGAAGATGGGCTTGAATATGGAATTATTATTAAATCACTTGAGGTAGGAGGCTCAATAAAACCCATAAACATTATAAGAATTTCAACGGAATCCGGTCATGAAGAAATTGTACGTTCGGCCAGAATTAAACCCCCTTCGCTAAACAATTTAAAAAGACATCTGGGTGTATCGGACAATTTTCTTGTTCACAATACAATTTTATCAGTTTCTTCAGGCAGGAATTCAACATCATACGTCACAGGTATACCAGTTAGTTTCATTGTCCCTGATGCAATATTGATGGAAGATATCGAACTGGAATCTGTTCGACAACCGCTTACAAGTTTGTTGCCTTTTATTGAAAATCCTGTGGGAGTGGAAAATTTCAAAGCAATAGATCATAAATAAAACTGGCAAATTCCTAATGATTGTATACTATTGCTATATGATTAGCCGTTGAGTATAAGAATAAAACAATTAACAACATGATACCAAATATATCTGCCGTTATTTTCGATTTCAATGGCACCCTGTTTAACGATACTGATTTTCATAATCGTGCCTGGCAGGATTTTGCTAAAAGATACCACAAAACATTTTCATTCCGCGAGTTGGAATATCAGGTTCATGGATCCACGAACCAGGAAATCCTCAAATATCTTTTTCAAAGTGAATTGAGCCCGTCTGAAATTGTTTCCTTTTCAGAGGAAAAAGAAAAGATTTATCGAAATATTTGCTACAAATATCCCGAACAATGTGTTTTTGCACCCGGGGCCGAAGAGTACCTGAACAGATTAAAAAGATGGGGGATCGCACGTACTATTGCAACTGCTTCATACTTGAAAAATGTTGAAATGTATTTCGATATGTTTGCTTTGGATCGCTGGTTTGAAAAAGATAATATCATTTACGATTCCGGTGTATTTCGTGGGAAACCTAATCCTGATATGTTCCTGGCAGCAGCAGAGAAAATAAATGTTCCAATCCATGAATGTTTGATCATCGAAGATTCAATTGGTGGGGTTCAGGCGGCTTTCAATGCAGGTAGCAAACAAATCATTGCCTTTAGCAATGATGACCATCCCGGTAAATTTTCCCAGTTCGATTTTGTTGATCAAATTGT
>CAZWFM010000160.1:0-5145 GCA_964633185.1 uncultured Bacteroidales bacterium
CAAGGTTTGGCTCTATTCCTCTTTTCTTTATTTGGGAATAATAGAGCCGGGCACCATAAGAAAACTTCCCTGAACTCTGATCCATATTTAAGCGAAAGGAATAGCGCTTAAAATTTGATTTGCCTTCGCCAACAATACCATCCTGATTAAAATAAGAAAAAGAAGATGAATAGGTAGCCTGATCGCTGCCACCTGAAACGGTAAGTGAATGTTCCTGAATCGGAGCATTCCTGTAAAATATTTCCTCCTGCCAGTCGGTACCTTCACCCAGTGAATCCGGGTCATCAAATATTCTTGGCCTTCCTGCATTATTCGCTGCCTCATTCATTAATATTCCGTATTCCTTAGCATTTAACAGATCAAGTTTTTTTATCGGATTTTGAATGCCATAATACATATTGTAGCTAACCTGCATTTTGCCTTTCTGTCCGCTTTTTGTCCGGATCAGAACTACTCCGTTTGCTCCTCTTGCTCCGTAAATGCTTGCAGATGCTGCGTCTTTCAGAATTTCTATCGATTCAATGTCAGAAGGATTCAAATAATCAATACTACCTGTTTGAAATCCATCAACAATATATAAAGGATCAGGATTTCCTGTAGTCCCTGTTCCTCTCACTCTAACGGTTAAAGGTTCTCCGGGCTGACCTGATGAAGAAGTTACCTGTACTCCGGCAACTTTTCCCTGTAGCGCTTGTTCAACACGCAGGTTAGAAGTCTTCTCAATATCCTTACTTTTCACAGATGCTATGGCCCCGGTTACAACGCTTTTTTTCTGGTACCCATAGCCAATTAATACAAGCTCATCCAATTCTATTGATAAAGTTTTTAACAAAATATTCAGTGAGCTTTCGCCGTTAAATACCAATTTCTTTTCCTCCATGCCCACGAATGAAAAGAACAAGCTATCGCCCACAGAAGCAACAATTGAATACCCTCCATTTAAATCTGTAACCGTACCCTGAGCTGTTGATTTATTGTAAACGTTAACACCAGGCAAAAATGTACCATCTGCTTCTGAGGTTATTATCCCTTCCACAGTCTGCTGCCCGATTATTTGGCCCGCTAACATTATTGCTGTTATAAAGAATAGTATTCTTTTCATAGTAAAGTTTTTATCAGGTGATCAAGTGATGAAGGGATTGCAATGTACGTATGAAAATAAGTTTATACAAGAAAAACACCTCATCAAAACATCAACATGAGAGTTTCAACACCTATACAAATACACAACAATAAAACACAAAAAAAATTTTAATGCGCTTTTATTCAATAGAATATATAAATTTGTATTTCTTACTTTTGTGAATACTTCACACATCATTCTCTTCAAATGATTGTATCATGTCATCCTATTAAGTTACTAAATTTATCAGATATTATGAATCTGTTTAATTGAATTTAATGACGCCATACCGAATAAAATATATCCTGATCATCCTGGTATCTTTTATCTCTTTTCATGAGGGTTTTTCTGCAATTATCGGGGTACCAAACATCAAGAACCATCCAAAGGAAGAATACAAAGCAGGCAATCAGAACTGGGCCATTGAACAGGATGCATTGGGTGTGATGTATTTTGCCAACAATAACGGAGTGTTAATCTATGATGGCACCAATTGGGTAACTATTCCGGTACCAAACAACTCAGTTGTGCGCAGTTTGAAATTTAATGGTGAGAATAAAATGCTTGTTGGTGCTTTCAATGAAATTGGAGTTATTGAAAGAGATTCGCTGGGAGAATATCGATATACTTCCTGGGTTTATAAGATCCCTCAGGAAGAACGTCAATTTGCCGATATATGGAAAATTCACATTTCCGGTAAAAATATATTTTTCCAATCTTATTCTTATGTTTTCATTTTTGATGAACATGAAAATCTTGTGAGCACATATAAATCTGATAATCAGCTGGCCTTTTCATTCCTGGTTAAAGACAGAATAATTGTACAGGACAAATCGGCAGGATTGCTGGAAGTCAGAAATCCGGAATTTATTCCTCTTGATCACATAGGATTCCCTGAAGGATTGGAAATCTGGGAAATAATTGCCGGAGAAAACAACGAATGGCTTCTGTTTACACAGCAAAAAGGCATTTTCATATGGGATGAAAACGGATTCATGCCCTGGAATTCAGAATTAAACAATTACCTGAAGAAGAATGATTTTTATTGTCTTTCTGAGGAAAATGGTTTTCTATATATTGGTACGGTGCAAAAAGGATTGATCATTGCAGATAAAAAAGGTACAATTTTAAAGGTAATTGACAGAAACAGCGGACTTCAAAATAATACCATTCTCTCCTCCATGCTGGATAAAGAAAAAAACCTCTGGTTAGGATTAGACAACGGCATTGATTTCATCGAGCTGAATTCAAATGTTCAATACATCGGACATAATGGAAGCTATGGCTCAGGATACTGTTCGGCTATATGGGAAAATAATATTTACCTGGGAACAAATCAGGGAGTATTTAAAACCTCAACCCATACACAAGAAAATGTTGTATTACTAAACAGCTTAAAGGGACAGGTTTGGGGATTCTGGAAGGATGAAGATCAATTGCTTTGTGCCCACCACAAAGGCATTTATTCGATACGGGAGAACAGGGTACAGGAAATTAAGTTATTGCCCGGATGCTGGATATTTATGCCTTTGCCATGGGACACAAATACCCTGATCGTTGGAACTTATAATGGCATTGGGTTGCTTAAGAAAAGAGGGAATGAATATCGTTTTGAAAAAATGGTTGACGGTTTTAGTGAATCATCAAGGGTCATGTTTTTTGACAAAACAGAAAATCTTTGGATAAGTCATGGATACAAAGGATTATTTAAAATCAAGCTGAATACAATAAGTCTTGATATTGAGTCGGTAGATTTTTATGGAACCGAAAAAGGATTGCCCTCGCTTTCAAATAATGAAATCTTTTTTATTCGAGATGAAATGATTATCAGCACAGTTGATGGAATGTATCAGTACGATGAAAAAAAAGACAGTATTATTCCATACCCGCTGTGGAATCGCTTCCTGGGAAGTTCTGACAGAGTTACAAAAATGTTTGAGTTGAACGAGAATAATATATACATATTTCAGAAGGGAATTCTCGGAAAACTGGAAATTTTAAATGACTCACTTTTTATGTATAACATGCAAATAGTACCATTCCTGGAAAACCAGTTTATCGAAGCATTTGAAAACATACTATTCATTAATGAAAATACACTTCTGGTAGGAATAGAGGATGGATTCACCATGATCGACCTGAATAGAGAACAAAAGCATGAATTCAATTTGCCATTCCTTTTTACCCGTTTGGAATGTTTCGCTTCTCATAAATTTGAGGATTATTTTCAGCCTCTTTTATTTGACACGTATTCTGAACCGATTAACATCACTGAAAAAATCACCTATAAGTATAATAATATTCGTGTCGGTTTTTCTGTCCCTTTATATAATACAGCAAAAAATATATTATTCAGCTTTGATTTGAATGAAACACACTGGGAAGGACAACCAAATCAAAAGGAGCTTATTCTAACAAATTTACATGAAGGGAAATACACTCTTAAAATAAACCTTCTTGATACAAAGACCGGACAAAAGTTAACACGTTCCATTTTGTTCATTATATACCCTCCATGGTACAGACAATGGTATTTTTATGCACTTGCCGGAATAGTCTTTCTTTCGATTGTATTGATAAGTTATCTGATTATCAAGCGAAGAATTGACAGGGAAAGAAGAAGAGAATTAATTGCACAGAAAAGAAAAATGATACAACGTGAGATTAGCCTGAAACAAAAAAGTGCTCTTGCTGAAAAAGAATTAATTAAAATGAGAAATGAGAAATTGCAAACGGAAGTAATTCATAAAAGCAAAGAGCTTGCCAATTCCACAATGAATATTATTCATAAAAATCAAATCCTTACCGATTTAAAGAATGAAATGATGGAAATGTCTGATAATCAATTAGGAATTGACATGTCAGAAATTAAGTCCCTGATAAAAAAAATAGACATCGAGCTGGAAGACAAACAAAACTGGAGTGTATTTGAAACCCATTTTGATCGTGTTCATGAAAATTTTTTCCAGCGCTTACGGGAAAAGCACGAAGAACTTTCTCCAAAAGATCTGCGAATGTGTGCATTTTTGAGAATGAATTTGTCTTCAAAAGAAATTGCCCCTTTGCAAAACATATCCATTCGAAGCGTTGAGATCAGTCGATACAGGTTACGCAGAAAACTTAAAATACCTCATGAACAAAATCTGACGGATTATATCATGAATATTTGATTTTTTAATTCTGCCGACCGTATTTTAACCAGAGCGAATGTTCCTCAAGAAATACACCATTTATATTTTTACCCGCAGCAATCATCAACATGGTATCTCCCAGAATTTTATAATATCTTTTTTCGTAACTTCCTGACAGATTTGGATTTAAAGCCGAAGATATTTGAATCCCAACAGTATCTCTGAATAGCTTGTATTTACCGAAAAGTGCATACCCTGATAAAAAAGCTATACGAATTTCAGAATCACTGCAAAAAAAAGGGTCATTAAACCGCATTTTTGGACGGGTTGCATCGTAATATTGAATTGAAAAATTATTTTCATTATCAAAATATGCGAAACCTTTTACTTTTTTGTCAAAAGGATATTGAAAACGTCCTTCAGAATCTTGACCTTTTAAGGAAATCAGATTCCATGATCCAACTATTTTAGGAGCGATCTCAATTTTTCTGGGAGTCTTTTTAAAGGGATATTCAATACAGGAGAATAATAGTATTGAAGCCAGGAAATAAAAAATAACGTGTCGCATATTGATTTGGGTTTGTAGTTTGCATCTCTAAATTACAAAAAAACATGCAATCTAATTGAAGAAAGTTATTCATCAGAGTTTCCGGGTTTTGAGTTTAAAACTTGATTTCCAACTGTTGTGCTTCAAATTCTTCGGAGTTTTCAAAATTTGAAAGGGCAAGTCCCAGCAACCTTACTCCTTTGTTTTTATAATCTATTGCCACTGCAAGATCTAAAGCTACTTTATGAATGGATTCCCTGGTATATGTATCATGCTGACTTTTGCTGCGTGTAATTTGTTCAAAGTCTTCAAATTTTACCTTAAGAGTTAAGGTCCGACCCCTG
>CAZWFM010000161.1:0-5119 GCA_964633185.1 uncultured Bacteroidales bacterium
CAGTCAGGTTATACACCGGATCCACATTGACCGTTGTCGTGATTACGCTGTCACAGCCAAAGATTGTAAGTAAATTGCTTGCATGTACAACAGTTGAAGTTATGTTGTTCTGAATTGTCCCGTCAGGGAACGTATAACTTTCACCGCTGCATACCGACACAGTTTCAGTCAGGTTATACACCGGATCCACATTGACCGTTGTCGTGATTACGCTGTCACAACCAAAGATTGTAAGCAAATTGCTTGCATGTACAACAGTTGAAGTAATATTGTTCTGAGTTGTCCCGTCAGGGAAGGTATAACTTTCACCACTGCAGATTGCATCCGTTTCGGACTCATTGTATACCGGATTGAGAGAAACGTCAATTGCTACCCTGTTGTTGCTCGGACAACCATTATTTGCTTCAACATAAAATGTGTTTGCTGTTGTTAATGGTACAGTTACGTATGTAATTCCCGTATCCAGAGGCACAACATCGTCAACATCAGAATACCAGTAGAGTGTACCTGAACCTGAAGCTGACAATGAAGCAGAAGAACCAAAACAGGTTTCTGTATCAAACGCTATGGGATCATCAGGTTTTGTAATTGTAAGAATGGTAACACTCACATTGGTTCCATTGTCATTTAAGTTTGTATCAATTGCCGATGAATTAATAATATTTGCATACGTTGTAATCGTTTGTCCGGCCATTCCGGCTTGAACCAGACCATTAATAATCAGTTGTGCACTATCATTGGGTGCAATGAATGGAATACTCCAGTATCCCGATGCCAGGTTATAACTTCCATCCGGAATTGTTACATTGTCAACTGAATATCCCGAAGGAAAAGCGGTTGTCGCTACAACATTTTTAGCAGTATCGGGACCGGGATTATTGATTGTAAAACTATACACTACATCACTTGAATCACATAGAAAAGCAGATGATTCCTCGATAGAAATTGAGAGATTGGCGCTATCTGTCGGCAAATCTCCAAATACCATTACTCTGTGCATATCCCGTCCGCATAAAAATAGCCTTCCGTTTAAATCTGAACTAATGGTATACAGGTTTCTCATATTGTTTGTATCAGGTGTGCCTGACGGATAGAAAGGTGTGTTTGTATAAAAATCAGGCTGACCCAATACCACAGTTGCAGATTCACCATTTGTTTGAGGAATGGAATCCCATATTGTGACACGGTGATTCCCAAATTCAGAAACTGCAATTTTACCATCAACTGTTGCTGTCACCCCTACCGGTGTTGAAATTTGAGTATTCGAAACACCTGCAATCCTTAGTCCAAAAGCAGTCTGCCCAATTACTACTGTTGCATTTTCCCCACTTACTACAGGAACGGAATCGTATATCACCACCCTGTGATTCTGTTCATCGGCAATCAGAAGTTTGCCATCAGGAGACAGATCAAGTCCCCATGGTTCATACAACTTTCCGGCAGCTGTTCCTGATGATGTAGTTGTCATATCAGGCTGACCAATAACATAATCTGCAGGTGTATCATCCACAACCGGAATGGAATTCCATACCAAAATTCTGTGATTGTATCTTTCGGAAATTAATAATTTTCCATTTGGTGTAACCAATACCCCCTGGGGAAAATTCGTGTAAATGCGAATTGTAACATCAACCGGCTGATTATTCACTATAGGAATACTGTTCCAAATGTAGATGTATGAATTTCCACCGGCAACAATCAGTTTATTGCCATCGGGAGACCAGTCAACACCTTCTGCAAAAAAAGGCAGTGAAATTTGTACATCAGATGGCTGACCATTTCTGGTAGGCAGAGTGTGCCAGATCTTCACTGAATATCCTGATTGCTCTGCCACTGCCAGCATTCCTTTGGAGCTAATGGCACAATATGCCGGTCCACGGGTAATTGAATCACTGTTGTTTGATATTTGAGATTGAAACGTTGGCTGACCAATTACCATGCTTGCATTCTCGAAATTTGTATATGTCTGTTGAGAAAAAGCACTTGTAATACATACCAGTCCTGCAATAAGTATAATTGTCTTTTTCATGAGATCAAGTGGATTAAAATCTGATTTTGTATTCATTTATTTATAAGTAAAACACATTACTATTCCTATGGATTTACACGTATATTACCGGACTTTTGTTACAAGATATTCAAGCATATAAAGCAGAGGAATTTAAGTTTGACAGGAAATTAATTATTGCTATAGCTTCATTTACAGTCTATTACAAAATAAGATCGATAAAAAAACGTTAAAAACAATTTTTCAGGCTTTTGATAAATATGCACTATTCATTGAGTAATTGTTAGGATAACGTGAGTGCGAGATAAGTTATAACTACTTGAAATAGCAATTATCAGATAATTTAGTTTGTATTATCTGTTTATTGAAAATGTACCAGTGCTTTTGTAGCATACAATGTCAAATCCTCTGAATAACATGGCAGATGCGCCATAACAGACATCCAATTCTGATTCTTTTCAGATAATTAGAGTTCGTAAGGAGCCACTAAATAAGGTTTCGAACACTCGAAAGTATCGCCCCGGGTTATACGAAAAGAAGAATTTGGCGCATTCTGCTTTAGATTTCGAAGAATTCAGTTTCTATGCGCCACAAAGACATTGCATATTCATGAAAGATACCCATCTCTTACATCGAACTCACGTTAGAATAATAAAAATAAAAATCCCTGTCCTTACAGCACTACTTATGTAACTTACATTTCTTTTGATTGATTAACTTTGGAAGTTTTAGTATATTGATATGCTGATATCTTATTGGTTTTAATACGTTTCATTTTATGAAATCATCAAAGATCTTATGGATTCTGGTTTTTTTTGCTGCCTGTCCAATAAAAAGCCAGGATATAACAGTAAATCAGATTGGTTATTTGCCGGGAAATATTAAACTGGCCATTGTTCCTGCTGTTGAAACAGGTGTGTTTTATGTTGTCGAAGAAGAAACCAATGAGATTGTTTTCACAGGTCTTCTCAGTGATGAAGGCACATGGAGTCCTGCTCAACAGGATGTAAAAGTAGCCGATTTTACTGAATTGGAACAAGCCGGAACCTTCAGAATAAAAATGAAAGGATCCGGCATAGAATCACATCCTTTTCATATAAGTAGTACTCTTTACAATGACATTTCAAGGGAATCCATGAGATATTATTATCTGTCAAGAGTTAGTATGGAACTGGAGGAGCAATATGCGGGAGTTTATGCCCGCCCCGCCGGTCATCCGGACACAGCAGTGATTATCCACAAATCAGCAGCCTCGCCTGAGCGGCCTGAAGAAAGTACGATTTCCACACCGGGAGGATGGTACGATGCGGGAGACTATAATAAATATGTAGTAAATGCCGGAATTTCAACCTATTCGGTATTCGCTATTGCTGAGCATTACTCAAAATACGGTGACTTACTTGACCTGAATATACCGGAAATCGGGAATGGAGTGCCTGATATCATCGATGAAGGAATATACAACTTACGATGGATGCTGGCTATGCAGGATACAAATGATGGTGGAGTTTATCACAAATGTACACATCAGAGTTTTTTAAGCATGTCCATTAAACCTTATCAGGCAGCAGGCATCCCGAGGTATGTTGTCATGAAAACCACTGCTGCTGCATTGAATCTTGCAGCAGTTGCTGCCCAGGCAAGCCGTATCCTGCGTGATTATGAAGCTGAGTACCCGGGATTGGCAGATTCCTGTCTTGAAGCTGCAGTGGAGGCTTATGAATGGGCACAGGCAAATCCAACAGTTTATTATGTGCAGCCAAGTGATATTTACACCGGCGAATATGGCGATCGTAATGTTAGTGATGAATTCCGATGGGCAGCTATGGAATTGTACATTACAGCTTCAGACGATCAATACCTGTTGGATTACGATTACCTCGACCAAAGTGCAAATGCTCCCGGCTGGAATTCAGTATATTCACTAGGGCTAATCTCGCTCATCAGAAATTCTGATAACCTCACTCCGGCAGTTGACCTTCCTGCAGTCAAATCAAAAATTATCAGCTACGCAAACAACCTGCATACCTCATACCTAAACTCCGCTTATAAGGTCCCTGTTACCAGCTTTTATTGGGGAAGTAACGGAAATATCGGAAATGGCGCATTGATGAGCATTCAGGCCTATTACCTTACGAATGATGAAAAATACAAGGAAACTGCAATTGCAGCACTGGATTATCTTCTGGGACGTAATCCAACCCTGTATTGTTTTGTAACAGGTCATGGAGACCATAGTCCAAGAGCCCCACACGACAGAAAATCCGTATCAGATGGTATCGAGGATCCTATTCCGGGAATGTTGGTTGGAGGGCCGAATCCTTACAATACATACGATTGCGGAGAAAGTTCCTATCCATCCACACTTCCTGCACTATGTTACCTTGATAACGTTTGCAGCTACTCCACCAATGAAATCACCATCAACTGGAATGCTCCTCTGGCGTACCTTACCTGCGCTGTTCAATCGCTCCAAAAACCATTGCCGTTAAGAGCCTATACCGGAACAGAAGACAGCACGATCATTCATATTGAATTTGATTATAATCTGAACCAGGATATGCCTGATGTTTCGGATTATTTGCTGATACGGAATGACGGAGAATCAATTGCAATCACTGATGCAGGCTTCTCTTCTGATCATATCCTTGAACTTACTCCCGAATCCTATATCTCATCTTCAGATACTAATATTACATTCACATACATACCCGGAGAACTGCAATCAATTTATTATACACTTGTAGATTCCATCCATGATTTTCCTGTTCTGAATCTTGTATATGGTTCTGATCCGATATTTATTACAGCATATACAGACACCTCCGAAAGCAAAGTATACCTTGAATTCTCCAAGAAAATGAATGATCCTTCATCTTATATCTCCGATTTCGAGATCTCTGATCTTGAAGGGATCCTTTCTGTTACAGGTATTGAATTAACCAATACTGATTCGATGGCCATCACGTTAACTCTGAATGCTGACCTTGATTATACAGACACACTGATGGTGAGTTATTCCGGATCTGAATACGGATCGAAGGACGGTGGAATTCTAAAAGCATTTGAGAATGTAACTGTGAAAAACCATTATCCATTGCCTGAACCTGT
>CAZWFM010000162.1:0-5117 GCA_964633185.1 uncultured Bacteroidales bacterium
CAACCTGCACTGCCTGCACTTTTCCTGAATGACCAACCATTTCAAGAATATCGTTCACGGAAAATCCCCATGCAACTTCGTATACTCCCGGATTACGACAATCACCTGAAATACTCAGCAGTTTGGTTCCTGTCGATTCGGAAGTACCAAATGATCTATACCAGTCGCCACCGTTCAGTATCACTTTTACAACAGCACATAATGTCTCAACATTATTTACAACGGTTGGCATTCCAAGGTATCCCTTTTCAACCGGGAAAGGAGGCCTGTCTCGCGGCTCTCCTCGTTTCCCTTCCGCTGATTCAATGAGGGCAGATTCTTCTCCACATACATAGGCTCCTGCTCCAAATTGAATTCTTATATCGAAGTTAAAGCCCTTTTTCCCCATAATGTCCTTGCCCATATAATTTTTCTTACGTGCTCCTTCCAGTATTTTTTCCAGGTATTCTTCCAGATATTTGTATTCATACCTGATATATAATATACCTTCTGTAGCACCAACCGCATAACCAGCAATTACCATTCCTTCAAATAATAACCTGGTAAGTTCGGTAAGGATTACCCTGTCTTTGAATGTACCCGGCTCACCTTCATCTGCATTACAAAAAATATACTTCTTATCGCCTTGTGCATTCCTGCAGAACTCCCACTTGAGTCCCGTTGGAAATCCTGCTCCTCCCCTACCTCTGATATTCGAATGTTTTACCTCGGTAATCAATTCTTCCGGTGTCATCTGAATTATTTTTTTGATCGCGTCGCCAATTTTATAATTCGGATCAAGAACCGGCCCTATTTTTCTAATGTTATTTGACACGACCGACTTCACAAGATTATCACGGTTAGCACCGTCGCCAAAGCCTGCTGAATACATATCCTCAACTTTCTTTCCATCTTTAATATCACGTATAATCTCTTTTGCCCTGAAAGAAGTGAGTTTTGTGAAAATCTGATTATTGATTATGGCTGCCGGCTCCTGATCATTCATTCCAATACATGAAGTTTCAAAAAGACCGATCAAACCATCAGGTGTTACTTTACCAAATTGAATTCCTGTTTCTTTTTCAAAAGCTGCAGCTACTTCTGCCCGGCCCATCATATTGGCTACAGCACTGTTGTTAAGGTATATGTTAAATTTACCTGTAGGCTTCATGGAAAAGAAATGGTAGAAAGAAATGGTTTGCTCCACGTCTACTTCCGACATCTCCAATTCATTCGCAATTTGTGTCACAACTTCAGGAGAAATATATCCTGCATCTGACTGAATTGCTATTAAAATATCCATCAAACGAGTTTTATCGTGATGATATTTCTCAATGATCTTCTGTGCAATATTCTTCATCAGCGTAAATCTTTGTATTAAGTTGTCATTTTATATTGCTTATAAGTTCTATCGTGCTTACTGGTTCTTGTTGCCTCACACTATTTAGTTTTTAATGGTGTTTGGCGAACCGACCGAAGAGAGTTCACGAATACCACTAAAAATAATATATTTATGAGTAACTTTTATCATATTTGCTCATTATAAAATAAAGAGTATTTTATGTTTTTATACCAACCCAAATGAATGATGAGGGTTTCATAAAAAGAAGATATTTTATTGATTTACAATTACTTAAATGCTATTTGTTAATTTTTTCACAAATAAAGATAGAACATTAATTGTTCACCGCCAAAGTCTGGAAGGAATTTAGATTTATTTTAAATTCAGTACACTGAATTGAATGCATCATTTCTCTCTGATCATTATTGAATTGAAGTTATAAAAAAATTGTAAATTATGTCATGAAAAAGACCTCAAATCAGTTTTCCGGATGAATCCGGATTTTGAAACTTGATGTCCTCATTGGTGTTATTCTGGTACCGGGTGTAAAAAACCTGATGCTTGTGAAAAAAGATCAATTGATAATTATGAAAAAGGAAGCTGTAATAGTTGATGTAACTATAGGTCAGGGAAAAGTGCCGTAACAATTCATCCAATTCATGATGATAATCCTGTTTTCATAATAGACGATGATGTGAACATTACGGGATTGTAAATATGCCCGGAACAGTGGTACTTGGTTCTCCAAAGACACTTCCCAGTCAAACCTTACCCTATGGTTTGATGATTGCCGATACAAGATCTTTTATAAAGTCAGATACTCTTTTTAGGATGTTTGATAAAAAACCCTATTTCTTCCAGCGATGTCATAATATCATAATCTTTCAGGTAAACATTGGAAGGTACATCCAGATGAACTGAAGTAAAATTCAGTAGTCCATGCACACCGGAGTCGACTAAAAGATCGGCTATATTTTGGGCTGCTTCAGCCGAAGTAGTCAATACTCCTATATCAATTGATAATTTCTTAATGTACGAGTGAATGGTTGAAATATGGTAGCATGGAACACCATGCACTTCCTCATTGATTTTTGCAGGATCAATATCAAAACCTGCTACAATGTTCATTTTTGTTTTATTTTTTCTAATAAATCTCGTAACAGCCCGACCAAGATTTCCCATACCAATTATGGCAATATTGTGTCCTTTTTCTTCATCAATAGTTTTCCCAACAAGTTTTATTAGTTCTCCGATATGATATCCTTTTCTATGGTTTCCTGATAAGCCGATTAACATCAAATCACGTCTTACCTGAACAGGTGTCAGATCAAGCAGACGTGCCAGATGATGCGAAAAAATATAGGCTCCTTCAGATTTCTTATACTTTTCAAGCAATCTGCGATATTTGCTCAGTCTCTCAATTGTTCTGGGTGATAGTTCCATTGATACTTTTTGAGATAATTAGTTTAGCTTAGCCTTTTATTTCAAATTCAAAATGAAACCCATTCGGTTGACAAGATAGTAAAATTTGAGTCAAAGAAATTCAAAAAATAAAAATTGTCAGGCTTATTATGTTCACATGAAAGGACGTGTGCAGGGTGTCGGGTTCAGACCTTTTGTCTTCAAACTGGCAAAGACACTCCATTTGGCAGGATATGTCTTTAACCGTCCCGACGGAGTGATTTCACACATCGAAGGGAATGCCAAAGAATGTGATGTATTTTTAAATCTGATCAGAAAAAAAGCACCTCCCGCAGCAAATATCAAAGAAATAACTTTCAATTCCACTGAAATGAAAAGCTTCAGTGATTTTAAAATTATTCCCAGCAGACAATCTGAAAGAATCATTACGGAAATAAGTCCGGATATTGCAGTTTGCAAGGATTGCCTTAAAGAAATGTACTCTGAAAACCGAAGAAATCGCTATCCTTTTATCAATTGTACAAATTGTGGTCCGCGATTTACCATTGTTGATGATTTTCCCTATGACAGAGCAAATACGACAATGAATGAATTTACCATGTGCAATCATTGCATACCTGAGTTTGATGATCCTCTGGATAGAAGATTCCATGCTCAGCCCATCTCATGTCCTGAGTGTGGGCCGGCTTATGAATATTACCTGAAAGGAAAAAGACAAAACAACTTTGAAAACTTAATAAAAACAATCGGTGAAAATATAAATAAAGGAAGGGTAGTTGCAATGAAAGGACTTGGCGGATACAATCTTTCCTGTGATGCAACAAATACAAAGGCTGTAGAAGAACTGCGCAACTTCAAGATGAGAGAAAAAAAGCCGTTTGCGGTGATGTTCCGTTCTCTTGAAGCTATTAAAAATACATGCAATATATCCGTTGCCGAAGAAAAAATTCTCATATCCTGGCGCAGACCTATTGTGATCATTGATCAAATGATGGAAAACACGCTTGCAACAAACATTACTTCAGGTTTGCATTCACTTGGAGTTTTCCTGCCTTATCTGCCATTGCATTATTTGTTGTTTGATCAGCTTCAATCAGATGTCATTGTACTTACCAGCGGAAATGAGTCTGATATTCCTATTCTTTGCGACGAGGAAAAAGCGCTTAAAACCTTTCAGAAAATTACAGGAGGAATTCTGATCAACAACAGAAAAATTGCGAGGCGTGCTGACGATTCTGTTGTTAAAGTAATCAATAACCACCCAAGGATTCTGCGAAGAGCAAGAGGATATGCTCCCGAACCAGTTGATCTTGATTTTGATGCATCCGGTATTCTCGCTACCGGAGCGGAATTGTCGAATTGTTTTTGTATTGGCAAAGAACAACAGGCTATTTTGAGTCAGCATATTGGTGATTTGAAAAACATGGAAACTTATGACTTTTTTTGTGAGAACATAGCAGAATTTAGTCGTCTTTACAGATTCAAACCTCATAAAATAGCATGTGATCTCCACCCCGACTACCTTTCCACCCAATATGCCCAGGAAACAAATTTTCCTTTGGTTCGTGTGCAGCATCATCATGCTCATACAACTGCAGTAATGGCAGAGTATAAGATAAAAGAACCTGTCATTGGTATAAGTTATGACGGAGTTGGTTATGGTACGGATGGCAATATATGGGGAAGTGAGGCATTGATTGCCGACTATTATGAATTCAATCGCATCAGTCATTTTGAATACATACCACTTCCCGGAGGAGATCTGGCCACCAGACAACCCTGGAGAAGCGGCCTTTCTTATTTGTATCACACATTTGGCAATAACTACAAAGATCTTGATATTCCCTTTCTTGCAACCATCGGCACAAAAAAAGCAAGTCAACTTATTGAAGCTATAGATCATTCTGTTAATAGTCCGCTCTGCTGCAGTGCGGGAAGATTGTTTGATGCCATTGCAGCAATACTTGGCATTTGCCATAAAAGTAACTATCATGCTGAAGCTCCTTTACGTCTGGAAAATTATCTGATGAACAATACCAATGAATCGTATACTTTTTCCGGCGATAAAATAATTTCCTTTACCGGCATGGTACGGGAAATCGTAAAAGACATTCAGAAACACAAGCCCCTTGAATTGATTGTTACTAAATTTCATAATACTGTTGCTTCAATTGTCATGCATCAGGTTCAACTGGCAAAAAAAGAAAGTAACATAAATAAAGTAGTATTGAGTGGCGGTACATTTCAAAACAAATACATCACCGAAAAAATCGTACCTTTGCTTCGTAAAAATCAATACGATGTGTATTACCCCCAAGAAGTACCTTGTAATGATGGTGGAATAGCTCTGGGACAACTTGCTGTTGCAGCAAAC
>CAZWFM010000163.1:0-2885 GCA_964633185.1 uncultured Bacteroidales bacterium
TTTTAATGGAATATTCTTTTAAAAGAACTTCACGATCACTCTCATCAAGCATGCTTGGAGGTAAGCCAACCTCAGCCACACCTATGTTCTGACTGTCATACCCTGAAGCCACAAATGCCCAGTTAAAGCCGGTCTTTTCAGTATATAAGTATGCATTCGGATGGTCGGAGTTACCAAAAACATCTATACGATCACCATCCCGGCCAACATACATCTTAAGGCTGTTTAAAGCATAAGGATTAATTCTTGGATCAGGCATAGGCAGATCAGCAATCTCAACAATCATGTATGTATCATATTCCACGGTGCCAGCTTCTGAATACTCCAGCCTGATCACTGCATCAAGTGCTTCAAGCTCATGTTTCCTGTCAATATGATAGGGACGTAAAATAGCAATCCCTTCGATCGGACTGGTATTCCAGAATACCTGCAACGCTTTGCCTCCATCAGGATCACCTTCCGATTCAGCATCCGTGATGGTCAGGATATATTGCCACATTCTGTTATCATACTTTCCACCTTCCTCTACAACAAGATTCTTGATCCTGTGATCATCATCGCCCTCAAAGCTCATGGTCATGGGTTCATCAATATCATAATAGGCTATTGCAAAAATAATATCCTGAACGATGTCTGCAGCGGCTTCGCCAATAGCAATAAAATTTATCAGGTGTGCATAAATTGCATTACCATTCAGAGTGTCAACCTGCACACTGGCTGTTGACTTTTGAGAAATTGATGTCGATTTAAGATCATTGCTTAAAGAGTTCGGAATATCAATTTTAAAACGTTCAGGCAATATGCCTGCATCTTTACCTTGATCATTCAGCTCATTCAATTCACAACTTTGAATTAACAGAGTCATCATAATAAGTACTGGAAAAATCTTTTTAATAGTTTTCATCCGTATAAAATTTATTTTCAAAGGTCGGATGCCTGTCTGCCGAACAGGCAGGGAACCCACATGTTCCGTTAACAGTGCTTTTAATGAACTGTGTCGGAATTTTATTCATCCGCCTTTGTGTTAAAATTGTGTACCATGTGGGTTTCATGACATTATCAAATTAAAGTTTACAATTCATTATTTAACCGGTTTCTCCAGTATCACACATGAAAACAAAAACACCCTGATAACATTGTGATTTTTTATAAAATTGTGAATCGTTTAAACTAACGTGAGTTTGACATAAGAAAAAGGATTCTAATTTCCACTCTCACTAATACTCTAGTTGACATACAGTGTGTCCGAAACAACCATGCAAACGGCAAAATATCCGATTGCTCCGCTGCTGAGATTGGTAGGAACATTTCCATGCTGAACATCAAATAATCCTCCCTGCCACTCCGTTTCCATAAGCAAAGAGCGAATAAAAGCCTGATGATCTTCTGAAAGACTGTATTTTTTTCTGATGATGCTGGTCCCGGTTGGAAACCAAATGATTTGTTTGGGAGGGGCATATATGTTATTAACATCAACATTATCGAGGTTGTAGAATGTTTCCTGCGCCTGGCAATATCCATATTCATCACAATATGCAGGTATCTGTGACCAGTCATAATATACCTCCAGCATAGATGCCTGACCTGATTCTGTGAATACATATCTTAACAGATCATTATCTGCATTGCCTGCAAAAACAGGATTTTTCAAAGGAGTTACCGGTACCGCTTCTCCAACTGCTTCATAAGTCTGACTGTCATACTCAATTGTTAGATGATATTGTCTGTCAATTACTGCCTGGAAAGACGAAGCATAATAGCAGCCGGGTTCATACGCTGATTCAATAAATTTATAGGAATTTGTATCTGCCGTTACAAGAATCGTTGCTCCTGAAGCTGCCCGGGAATTCATATTCAGATCCGGATTGGTAAATGAAAGTCTTATGCAATGAGTTATATGTTCATTGGTGATAATTCCATCAACAACAATTATTTCCATATGATCTGACTGAATGTCCCAGGCATATTCTTTTTCACATGAATACATGATCATCAGGAAACAGAAAAGCAAGCTATATGTAAATAATCGTTGCATTAAAATTTGAATTGATATGTGAATGACGGCAATATTTTAAATGTATATCTCATAGAAGAAGTCTGATCGGGAGGATTCAGTTTATCAGCAGGTACGAAAAGTTCATCGTCTACTCTTGTTTTATTAAAATTCAAATAAATAGGATTTTCTATTCCAAGCATGTTGTAGATGGAAAAAGTCAAACTGTGATTGAATTTCTTTTTCTTCTTATTTAACTGTATTACAGTAGACAGATCCAGTCGCGTATAAGGAGGCAACCGATCATTGTTCTGCTCTGAATATACCGGAACCTGATACCCTCTGTAATTGTAAAACGAAGTTGGAGTGGTAATTGCTGTCCCGGAAGCTTGCGTGAAATTTGCAGATAACAGCCATCGGGGTCGTACCTGATACACAACACTCAGATTCAATACGTGTGGTCTGTCTTGCGTGGCTGGAAAAATCATACCCTCGTTTAACTCCTGAAAAGATAAAAAGGACCTGGAATACGTATACGCAATCTGTCCGTTCAGCTTGCTGCCTTCTTTTTGCAAGGCAATTTCAAATCCATAAGCCCATCCGTCTCCTTGTCTGATCTCTCCTTCAATTTCAGGATTTACCAGCATATTTGCATGGTATTCATATCCTATCTGATTATACATCCATTTGTAATAGACATCTGTGTATAACGTGATATGATCGGATGCAAATGCCTGTACATATCCTAAATCCAGGATGTCAGCATATTGAGGTTTGATATTTGGCCCTGCAGGTAACCAGACTTCAAGAGAACTGAAAGGACTGATTGAATTGGTAATCAGATTGATGTATTGATTTGTCCTGTTATAACTCGCCTTTATGCTTGAAATCC
>CAZWFM010000163.1:2985-5070 GCA_964633185.1 uncultured Bacteroidales bacterium
CCTGTGAAGGTTTAAGAAACAAATCAAAATACGATCTGCGGAATGATACAAAAAAAGAACTTGCCCCCTTTTTAAGAGGTCCTTCAAATGATGCCCGGGTCGAAATCAATCCGATGCTTGCTGAACCCGAAAACTTATTTTTATTCCCGTCATTGGTCCGTATATCAACAACGGATGAAAGTCGCCCTCCATATTGCACAGGAAAATCTCCTTTATACACATCAACGCTTTTCACCGCATCAGGAATAATTGGAGTAAAAATACCCAGTAAATGAGACGGATTGTATACCGTGGCATCATCAAGAAGAATAAGGTTCTGATCGTAGTACCCTCCACGCACATGAAAGTAACTCGATCCATCTCCGTAAAAAGAAATCCCAGGTTGAAATTCAAGTGTTTTCAATACATCAGATTCACCCATTAAGGATGGTTGCAGTTTAACAAATGAAGGCAGGATTTCTGATTTTGAAGTGTTCATTTTAAATATCACTTCTTCCTTCTGAAATGAAGAAATAGTAACTTCTTCCAATTCTTCCGGATCGGATAATAAGCTGAAATCTAATTTTATATTGGTTGAAATATCCACTTTCTGTTGCAATTCCCGGTAGCCAATATAAGAGAGAATCATGGTATATCGTCCGGGTGGAAGAGTTATGGAGAAATATCCGTAATTGTTCGTAATTACACCCAATTCAAGTTCTTTAATATATACTGTCGCTCCTATTAATACTTCTCCTGTTTTATTGTCCTTAATATATCCGTTCAGTGTAATTTTTTTTTCCTGCTGATCAGCACCCTTTAATGATTTTACCGGCCCTTTCTTCAGGACTATATATTCATCAATCAATTCATACCTGACCGGGAGAGAAAGAAATATTTCCTGTAATGCCTCGCGCAAAGAAACATGGTCAAGTGTTACGGTAATTTTTTCATTTTCAGGGATTTTCTTTGGACTGTAGGAAAATTGTACATTTGCTCTTTTTTCAATGTCAGTCAGAACCTTACCGAGAGATTCCCCTTTGTAGCTGACCGAAATTATCTTATCCAGGTTCGTTTTCTGGCAAAACACCTGAACAGAAAGAAAAAACAGGCATGCAAGGAATACAAAATGTATGTGATATGATTTGTTCAAAAACATATTCAATTGACTCAGCATCCCTCACCGGAAATAATGATTTCGGTTTTCTCTATCCTGATCTCCAAATCAAGAGCCGATTCCAGAACCTTTAAAACCGTATGAAGATCCTCATCTTCGAAAGTTGTTGTAAGCGTGCAGGCATTAAGATCGTCATCTTCCAAAACAATCTTCTTATGATAAACATTTTCCAAAGTCCTTACAATAGTATTTAAACTATCATTTTGAAATACAATTGCCCTTGTTTTCCACGATTTATAATTCCGGTCTGTGTTTGGGTATTTTTTAACAACGGCCAATTCCTTATTAAACTCTGCTTTCTCTCCCTTTGATGCAACTACCATTTTTTGTTTTATCGTCTTGTCGTATAAACTCACTTTGCCTTCCGATACCGTAATTTCAATGACATTCATTTTCTTATAGGCCTTTACATTGAAGGATGTTCCCAACACTCTGACTTCAGCTTCATCAAGTTGAATAATAAAAGGATGTTCAATATTCTTTTCTACCTCAAAATAGGCTTCGCCCTTTAATTTCATAATACGACTTTCCTTGCCATAACTTTTTTTATTGTATGCCAGTTTTGATCCTGCATTGAGAGTTACCAAACTACCATCAGGAAGCTTAACTTCTGTGGTTTCAGCTGTTTTCGTAGTGATATATGAATACGTTTTATACTTTATGCCTGCCAGTGTTATGCCTATTCCAAGTATAACAGCTGCTGCAATACGAAAAATCGTCCTCCAAAAAATTGTTTTACCACTTCTTTCAGCCATATGTGTCAGCTGCCGGTTATACTTCCATTCATTTTCAATGTTTATATTCTTTTCTTTCCCGGTATTATCCAATGAATCCCATATCTTTTTCAGATCTTCAAATTCTTTGTGATTTTCCCCTGAAGCATGAATCCAATCATTCACAAGTTTTTGTTCTTCTGAATTAACTTCTCC
>CAZWFM010000164.1:0-5066 GCA_964633185.1 uncultured Bacteroidales bacterium
AGTTATCTTTTTCATTCTTTCATTCTGTTTTGAGCGAATTAATTATTACTTTTAATTAGGCTCAAAGCATGAATTACAAGAAAAATATATTGCGACATTTAAGTTTTTTCCGTTATAGGTCATTTTTAAAAGAGGGCATATACCGGAATGAGTTTTTTTCCGATATCACCGTTATTAATCTGAATAGAATAAAGATTTTTGCCTATTTTCTAATTGTTTTTGTGAGTTTCATTTTATATGCTGATTTTTTTCTTGGCAATTTTTGGGACACTTTTCAGGTGAACCGATTTATGACTCTCGACATTATCCTTGGAATAGCAACCGTTTATGCTTTTATTATAACTCATGTTAAAGTTCCAAAAAAAACTACTGAAGTAAGACCTCTTCATCATTTTTTAGTTCATAGCTGGGTGCTTTTCCATGTGCTGTGGACAACAGCTATCTCAATTGTTGAATCCTCAACAAACAATAGTGTGCCAACCTTACTAGTGGGTGTCTTTTCGGCCGCTACCATTTTTTTAATGCCTGGATTTCTCTTTCTCATTTTTTTAATACTTAGTTTTCTATTACTTGTATTTGGTTTATATTATCTAAACCATATCACCATTGATATACTTGTAACTCAATATGTATCAATAGTTGTTTTATATACTCTCGCCTGGATTGTTTCACGTATCTTATTCAATACCAGAATAAAATCTTTTTATGAGAATAAAAACCTTGAAATTGCAAAGAACAATCTTGATAAAACAGTAAAGGAGCGTACTCAGGAATTGAGGAACACAAATAAAACACTCAGAGATGAAATTAACGAGCGTAAACGTTATGCAAAAAGTCTCGAAATAGAAAAAAAGAGAGCAGAAGAAGCAGACAGACTGAAATCTGTTTTTCTTGCCAACATGTCACATGAAATTCGCACTCCATTAAATGGAATTCTTGGATTTGGCGATCTGATGCAAAATCCGGATCTTCCGGCGGATAAAAAAACAAGGTATCTTGAAATCATCAACACCAACAGCCAGAGACTACTGAAGTTAATTGATGATATTATGGATATATCCATGATCGAATCAAATCAGTTGCGACTGAATAATATCAATTTCCGGCTCAGTCATATTTTCCCTGATGCTTTGGATCTTTTTGAGAATTTCAAGCGGTTGAATAATAAAGAACATATACAAATTATCAACGAAGGATTTCCCGAAAATGTAAACGATCATGTAAATCTCGATCCTATCCGCATTCAGCAGGTACTTTTTAACCTGCTCGGTAATGCAATTAAATTTACCGAAAATGGCACCATCCGTTTTGGAGGAAAATATGATAATGCATATGCTCTTATTTATGTTGAAGATACCGGTATTGGTATTGATCCGGATAAATGCCATGCTATTTTTCAAAGATTCCGGCAGGGAGAAGAATCCATTTCAAGAAAATTTGGTGGTACCGGTTTAGGACTTTCCATTTCTAAAGGTATTGTCGAACTTTTGGGAGGTATGATATGGGTAGACTTATCTTATACAAAAGGAACAAGGATTTGCTTGTCATTGCCAACGGAAGAAATTATTGAGCCTGATAAATTCCTGACTTCACAAGAAAATCTTGAATTATTGGATAAAAGGTGTTTGGTTATTACACAAACGAACAAAACCATGCATGGTGCATTGACACCCATTTTAAAATGTGCCGATAACAAATGCATCTATAAAACTTTGGATAACTATGATCCTGAGTCATTAAAATCGGAATATGAGCTTGTAATCCTGGATATCCCTGATAAAAAAACAGAACTTTTAAACTGTATTCAAAGCACTGTTAAAGCCTTAAATCATCCTCATATAATTGCCATTGCAAGTAAGAATGATATCTCCACTGAGACACTGGTCAAGGCCGGATGTTCGCTGATAATGGATACTCCTGTGAATTTACAGGTATTCTTGCTCTATGTTCGTGGTCTGATCAGCTGAACCGTCAGTATTATTGTGTTTAAAAAATGGTCTTATGCAAAACTTCAGGCTAAATATTAAGGAAAAGAACAACCTTGACAGACTATTCTTTTGCAGAACTTAATTGCATACCATTGTTGGAATGATCTTTATCCGGCGTATATTTGTAATCCAGATGTATGCTCTTTATTTTGCCCTTCAGCAAATGGTTTATTAATATCCTGTCGTTTCCCTTCCAAACATCCAGTTCCCTTCTGACAATTTCATTGCTGCCATCTGTATACTCAATTGTAAGTATAACAGGAACAGGCAATATTCCTTTATTGAGTATTTCTGCTTGTATAGAATCATTTTCAACTTTAACTTCCCCAATAGCCAAATCGGGCCATCCGGGATTAAAAAACCAGGCATCAATAAACCAGTCTATGTTCTTGGTTGTATGGTTCATTACTATTTGAAAAAAATCATACGGTAACGGATGCTTGTATTGCCAGGTTTCAATAAAATTTCTTATTGCATCTCTAAACTGTTTTCTTCCAATATATTCTTCAAGAATATACAATGCAACAGCCGGACGAAAATAGCTGTAAAACTGGTAGGAATAATCACGCGTCTGATATGCAGGTACATAAAGAGGAATATCGATTTCTGTTCCTGCACCGGCAATGTACCTGTTTATTATCAATTCAATAGGATAATAATCAGAATGCATTGTTTTTTCTGTTTTTGCAGGTAAATAAGTAGTAAGACCTTCGTCGAGCCATGAATATTTTCTTTCGTTAATTCCTGTTAAAAATGGAAAATAACTGTGGGCAATCTCATGCATCGTGATAAACACGGTCCCATTTCTCTCAGACATGTTTTCATTGTTGACTATCATAGGAAATTCCGTTCCCCCACTGCCGTTAAATATTGTTATTCCCGGAAATGGAAATGTAAATCCATAACTATTGTAATTCAATTCATGAATTACCTGGCATCCTATTGAAGCAACATCCCGAAAATTTGTGGCGTCCGTATGGTAAACCGATGAAACCCATACTCTTTTCTGCAAAGAAGAATCAATGATAACAGAGGATGCATCCCACAAATAATTGTTACTAACTGCAAAAGCAAAATCAGGAATGCTGTCTTTTATAAATTGAAATGAGTGGCTGCCCTTTTTAGAGAAAACAGTATTGCTTTTCCAGTCATTCTGATTGATGATCCGCACAACATCATCACTTTGAAATGCTTTTCCCAGTTTTACTACAATTTCGTTATTCAGCACTTTTCCCGGATTCTGCCAAATGCCGGTCGCCCAAACCATATGGTTATCCGATACTTCTATGGTCACATCAAAACTATTGAAGTCATTATAGAACTCATGTGTTCCTGTATAATTCATCATATCCCAGCCGTCAATATCGTCATATACAGCTACCTGGGGATACCAGTATGCAACAAAATAACTGCTCTCATGATACTTTCCATAACGATGAAGGTGTCCTGATGGCATACTGAAATCCCATTGGATAATCATGTTACACGAATCTGAAGGTTTGACAGGATCAGACAGATAAACAATCAGATTGGTGCCTTCCTGCTTTATACTGGATTTAGATCGCTTAAGTAAATCGGAACCATTAACCAATAAAAAGGAAATGTTCACTCCATTATGGATATCATCGGGATTGAATGATTCATCACGAATCCCTCCTTTTTTCATGATATTCTGATACAGACGAATTACAATCCTTCTTAAGGTATCCCTGCTGTTATTATAATAAACAATTCTCTCCTTCCCGCTCAACTTTCCGCTTTCGGGATCAAAGAATGCATTGATAGTATATTTTGCATAATTCTGAAAATAGAGTTTTCCCGGAATCCCTTCAGTCGTTCTGGTTCCCTTTTCAATCGCCCTTAAAACATTATAAGGTACAAAACTTTGACTATGGGCAAAGTCGAAATGGATTATAAAAATTATTATCAGTGAGTATAGAATTTTTCTCATGCTTTATTCATTCAAAGTGAAACGAATTATCAAGGGCTGATGGTCAGAATTCCTAAAATTCAATTCCTGAGGATCAACTTCCAACACAGCGATATTTGGCGAGACAATAAAATAGTCAATTACCGTGGTAATTGTTTCACCTTTTGTGTATGGAGTTTTTATCCTTCTGTTTGTAGGAATGGTATCACAATAGATCCTCTTCCAGTCTCTCAGAAACGCGGAAGGCAAATAGGAGAGATTCATTGTATCAAAAGGTTGATTGTATCCCGGCTCGAATTTATCCGGACTTTGATTCCAGTCGCCGCCAACCAATATATAATTTCCTTTTGTATACTGATCCAGAGCATATTCATTTAAAAGAGCCAGCTGATTTGCTCGTAAAGTTCCATCATCGTACGCAGAATTGTGAATGTTAATTACACTCAATTCTTTGCCATTCATCACAGGAAACGTTGTTACAAGAAAACATCTTTTTAACATAAAAAGTCGCTTTGGCCAGGAATAATTTGCATTAAAAGCATAGCGAATAACCTCCAAAGGTGCCTTGGCAGAAAAGGTTACTATTCCTGATTTCACTTTTCCAAGCGGATCATTTACAGGAACAGGCACAAAACCAACCTGATAGTTAATCCCCAGGAATCCAGTATGATCGAAGAGAAGAGAATCAAAAAAATGCAGCTGATTGATACGATAACTCCTTTTGGATGACTGATCAACTTCCTGTAAAAGAATAAAATCCACTGTATCATTGGAAGATAAAAACCGGGATATTGCGTCAACATTCCGAATGACATTTTCCCTGGTATCCCGAACATTCCCGCCTCCATCATAAAAAAAGTCCATATTTTCACCCAAACCTGCATAACCAATATTCCAGATTAAAGATGAATAACTCACTCCGGTACTTAGAGTATCCGCTACTGACGAAGAAAACAACCTGGTTTTTTCTTTTGGCCTGTACTCAAAAACAGTGAAGAACAAAAGGAAAAGTGCAAATAGAATTACCGGAATAAGCAACAACCTGATCAACGTGAGAAAGGCCCTCTGCATGCCAAACTGGTTTTTATCTAATTTCTAACAAAATACTACATCCGTAATGATTTTCCTAAATTTATTTTAATTTTCAT
>CAZWFM010000165.1:0-5054 GCA_964633185.1 uncultured Bacteroidales bacterium
GTGAAGGAGCTTTTGAGTTCTTTCAATAAATCATATGAAGTTTCACCAATTTCGCGGTCGATAAGTTTTAAAAGAATTCTTCCCTGGGTTATCGTAAGATTTCTTATGTCGTCCTCATATTCCTCCATAATTTCTTTTTCAACCAGTTTGATATATATTCTTTTTTGTCTTTCTGTTGAAAGGCTCATCATTTTAGCCGATATGGAATCGTACTTTTTTCCTGCTGCTTTGGCTAAAGGATAAACTTTTTTAATATGTTTTATCAGGCGGTAGTATTTTCTCCATTGACGTTTTGACTTAAATTTAGGTTTGGGAAATATGATTACTTCATCAATACTTGAAATAAATATAGTATCTCCTTCAATGACCACAATATGAAAAACATTGTCATTCGTTAACTCATCGGATACCTGAGCCTTCACCGAAAATGCGAACAGAAAACAGAACACGGAGAATATGAATATTTTCTCTTTCATGCCAGTTCTTTATATCACCATTTGCAATTACTATACCAATTTTTTGACCTGAATATTAAACGAAATTAGTAATTAATGGTTTGTATTAACGAATACTTTTTCTTTTGGCAAGTTTTCTTTATAAATTTAGGATTATCTTTTTGTTATAATATTTGATGAGATTATGGATAAGAGTCGAACTGGTAAGAAAGACAGAAAATATACAAATGCTGAAATAACTGTATACTGGAAGCCATCAAAATGCATTCATGTAACTACTTGTTACAGGGAATTAATAGATGTGTTTAATCCAAGAAAGCGGCCATGGATTAATATGAACGGTGCTCCTACCAAAGAAATAATCAGAGTAGTTAATTTATGCCCGACAGGTGCGCTGAGTTTTACATGGAATGATGAGAAGAAACTCAATAATACGAATGCAAATGACACGTATAAATCGAATAAAGAGGAGGAGGGTTTTGCTGAAGTAAGGGTTATGAAGGATGGCCCTCTTGTAGTTAAAGGGAACTTTAAAATTATTGGGTCTGAGGGAGTAGAATTACGACAAATGAAAATGGCTTCATTTTGCAGATGCGGAAAATCAAGAAAAATGCCGTTTTGTGATGGCACACACAGAAAAATAGGGTTCAACAGTGATTAAAGAGATGATCGAATTGTTTTTATTAAGTTAACAAACCTGTATATACATATTATGCTTAATTTAAATATAACCTCAGAAACTTCAAAACTTGAAGCCGTTATTATTCATGAGCCTGGGTCGGAGGTGGAAAATATGACTCCTGCTACTGCTAAAAGGGCGTTATATAGCGATATCTTAAACCTTTCTATAGCTGGAAAGGAATATAGTCAGTTTAAAGGAATACTTGAGCAAATCAGCAGGGTTTACGAAATTAAAGATCTTCTTCATGAAACTTTATCAATTCCTGAAGCCAGAAATGACATTATTAAGGAGTTAGCACATTATATCCTGAATGAAAAGCTAATCATACAGTTGGAGTCGTTGACCAATGCTGAATTGTGCCGGCAAATCATTGAAGGAATTCCATTAATTCAACAAACATTAACGAATTTTCTAAATAAAAACCGTCATCATATTAGTCCTTTGCACAATATATTTTTTACCAGAGATTCTTCATTTGTTGTTGGTAATACTATTTTTATCTCTACTATGTCAAAAAAGATACGAGAACCTGAGGCAATCCTTATGAAAACATTATTTACCTACCATCCGGAATTTTCATGTAATGTAATAGATCTCACGGATAACCTTAAAGGTGTAAATGAAACATTTACAATTGAAGGGGGGGATGTTTTGGTACTAAACGATAATACCCTAATCATTGGAATAGGTACCAGAACCTCCGCTGGTGGAGCAGATCATTTTATTCGGGAAGTAGTAAATTGTACATCTGTGAAAAATATATTAATTCAGGAACTACCTGATGAGCCTGAGTCATTCATACATCTTGATATGGTGTTTACTTTACTGAGTGATGATGAATGTATGATTTACGATCCTCTTATTTTGGGTGAAAATAAGTATCATACAGTTTTAATCGAAATTGATAATAAGAATGTTGCAAAGATTGAATATGTTGACAATTTATTACAGGGTCTTAAAATGGTGGGTAAGGAATTTTATCCCATATCATGCGGAGGTTCAAAGCATATGCTTCAGGAAAGAGAGCAATGGCACAGTGGGGCAAATTTCCTGGCATTTGAACCCGGGAAGCTGATTGGTTACGACAGAAATGTTTATACTGCACAAGAACTTAATAATACAGGTTATGAAGTGATTACAGCGATAGATGTAATTGATAAGAAAGTATCATATAAAGATTACGAGAAGGTGCTTATTACTATTGAAGGGGCGGAACTATCTCGTGGTGGAGGAGGTGCCCGATGCATGACAATGCCTGTCAGAAGGGAATAGTCGTTCACGCATATTTCACAGAATCTCAAATCAATACACCTGTGGTAAGGAATTAACCGATAAGCTTTTTTATCAGATCAGCAGCTTCCTGAAGAGTGATTGCGGAGAATACTTTTAATCCTGAGTCATCAATGATTTTTTTGCCTCCGTCTGCGTTTGTCCCTTGCAGACGGACAATAACCGGGACGTTAATATTTCCTATGGAATTATATGCATCTACTACTCCTTGTGCAACTCTGTCACAACGGACTATCCCTCCAAATATGTTAATTAATACAGCGTTCACTCTTTGATCTTTTAAGATAAGTCGAAACCCGGCTTCAACTGTGTGGGCGCTGGCAGTACCACCTACATCAAGAAAATTTGCCGGTTCACCACCGGAAAGTTTGATAATATCCATTGTAGCCATTGCTAATCCGGCACCATTTACCATACAGCCAACATTTCCATCGAGTTTAATGAAACTTAGATTATGAACAGAAGCTTCAATCTCAGCCTGATCTTCTTCATTATGATCCCTGAGTTTCTCATATTCCGGATGTATGATAAAAGCATTATCATCCAGATTTACTTTTGAATCGGCAGCAAGTATAAGATCATCTGAGGTCTTTATCACAGGATTAATTTCACACAGGGAGGCATTACAGTTAACATAGGCCTTATACAAAGCTTTAACAAATTTTATCATTTCCTTAAAGGCTTTTCCGGAAAGCCTAAGATTAAATGCAATTTTTCTTGCCTGAAAGTCCTGAATACCTAACAACGGATCAATAATTTCCTTGAATATTAAATCGGGAGTTGATTTTGCTATAGTTTCAATATCCATACCTCCTTCCGGAGAGTATATAATCATATTTTTTTCACTCGATCTGTCCAATAAAATACTCATGTAATATTCTTCGATTGGATGATCACCGGGATAGTATAATCCCTGTTCAATAAGTATTTTTTGTACTTTTTTCCCGTGAGAGCCAGTCTGTGGAGTTATAAGTGTCATTCCAAGTATTTGTTCAGAATATTTTTCTACCTCGTCAATTGATTTCGCTATTCTCACTCCACCGCCTTTTCCTCTGCCACCTGCATGAATCTGAGCTTTTACAGCCCAGGTATCGTTATCAGTAATTTTTTGAATTTGTTTGGCCGCTTTACGTGATTCTTTTGGATTGAAGATTACAACACCTTCAGGTACCTGAACGCCATTCTCTTTTAATATTTGTTTTCCCTGATATTCGTGAATATTCATTGTATCTGTATATTCTGATAGGTTACGAAAGTATCTATTTTTTTGATTCGCACAAAATAGTATTAAACATCAAATATTCAAATATTTACATTAAATATTTTTTAGTATTCTGCTTTTAAATTCAAGGAATCCTTCCCGAAATAAATTCGGAACAAGCTAAAGTTTGTTTATCGTTTTGTTGTACCTGCTCTCTGAAAGAACATTGTGCACAAACGCAAACTTCTGTGTATAATCTGCTTTGATTTTTCGGGGAGGATTTCAGTTTGGTATAGAAGCAGAATACGATATTAACGAAAGAACTTCCTTTGTATAAAAATAATTTATTTGTTTTGTATTCTATTAAATGAATCAATATGAGAAAACTATTAAACGAGGAGCTCAACCGGTTAAGCCTTGACGAATTTAAAGCAGCAAAAAAATTGCCATTGGTATTGGTTCTGGATAATATCAGAAGCAGGAATAACATTGGTTCAATTTTCAGAACTTCTGATGCATTTCTTGTTGAGTTTATTGCTTTATGCGGAATAACAGCGATACCTCCGCATAAAGACATCCATAAAACTGCCCTGGGAGCAACCGAATCTGTTCGTTGGGAATACTATAATAAAACAGAGACTGCCATTGAAAATCTTAAAGAAAAAGGATATAAGATTTGTGCAGTTGAACAAACAGATGAGAGTATGATGCTGGATGAAATTGCTATTCATTCTAATGAAAAATATGCATTTGTTTTAGGACACGAAGTTAGAGGAATACAGCAAAAAATCGTTGATTTAAGTGATTTCTCCATTGAGATACAACAGCATGGAACAAAACACTCACTCAATGTATCAGTTTGTGCAGGGATACTTGTCTGGGAAGTGTATAAGAAAATGATAAAATAAAAAAGCGGCCTTTTTAGAGGCCGCTTTCATATAAATTTTGTTGTAATCTTATTCAACAACTTTTACAAATGCTTCATTTGCAGCGTACTTCAGGAATTCAGCATCTTTTTTGGCATATTCTTTCCATTTTGCATCTTTGGCTATGGCAGCAGAAAGGTTATTGAATACCACTTCATCATTTCCGGCACGTGCTCCTGCAACAGCTTTCAGGTAATCAACTTTTGCACATTTTGTATCACCCAATTCACCAAGAGTAGATAAGCATTTGCTTACATCATCATTCAGAAGTTGAGCGAGTGCAGCATTGAAAGAAGCTTTATTACCAAAATAATTCACCGCGGCAGTATAATCTCCTTGTTTAATTTTAATAATTCCCAGGTTATAATTTACTGCATCGCCTGCACCCATAGCAGAGGTAAACAGTTCTTCAGCCTTTGTGATATCTCCTTCAGCAAGCGCTACGGCTCCAAGATTGTTCTTAATTACATCATCATCCTGAAGTGCCTGAGCTTCTTCGA
>CAZWFM010000166.1:0-5034 GCA_964633185.1 uncultured Bacteroidales bacterium
AAGTACCTGAATTCACTTCTGAATAAAGATTCTTCAAATATTTCAGCTGTTTCAACACTGTCATCATCACCTTCTTCATAATGCCAGTTTATGAAAATCTTATGAACGTTGTGGTTTGCATCAAGATGTTTGAACAAGTCCATTATTTTTTTTGAAGAGGCTGTGTTAAAATACTCAAGAGTTACATCCAATACAACACAATTGGTTTCAAGCTCAGATACAAAAGAGATCAGCGGATCATAAAACATACCAACATTCTCGGGGAATGATCTTCCTTCCATTTTGAGATTGCCGTCGGGATTAAACTCAATCATGGGGGTATGACTCGATGCATTAATTTGAATAGTCTTCATGATAACAACGGTTGTTTCTTCTAATTGTTACGATGACTATTTAATAGAGTTGATCTCAATTGATTAAGTAAGGGAATTAGGTGATATTCGTCATCATTTTATTGGTAAAATCCTTATTGAATTTTATGGAATTTCTAACGGAGCATGTTCAAATTTATAACAGACATTAACCAGATTATCAATAAGTTGTAAAATCTGACGATACATTTATATGCAATTACAAACCTTTCGCAGCGTAGGCATACAAACCAAAATAGGTACCAACGAACCCTCCTGCCTTATGCGTACTTAAGATGGTACCGTCTGCATCTTCCATAACCAAAATCCACTTATCGGGTTCCAGTGCATAATAGAAATCATAATATTTACCCCTTGCATCGATTTTCAGGTATACGGAAGTATTTTCATTCACATCTGGTTTTGATGCGGAAATTTCTTTTGAACCTTCGGAACTGCCGGTCTCCAAAACAATACAAAGACTATCTCCGAGATTTTTCAATCCAAGGAAATAATAATGCTTCTCATTTTGAAAGGCAACTATACCTGCCTTATCACCCTCATTTTGTGGATTGTATTGAAATGATAGAGAAACAGAACAATAATTATGTTGTTGACGACGACCAACAAATGATGGCTGGCAAATGTGGTCGATAGCTTCATTTCTTGCCTTCATAAACAATTTATCATCTTCAAAATAATACCATTTTTCCCGGGGTGTCCTGATCATGTTATAGATCATGGCGAGCGATGTGTCAACAAAATCATCACGATATGTAAAATTTCCATTCAAAGGGATTATGGCTTCGGGTTGATCCTGTAACATAGGTTTAGTATGGGAATAAGGCACATGATTTTCTCCGGTAAGGATTGATGGCCATCCGTTAATCCATGTAACGGGTAACAGGAAGGTCTGACGACCTGTATTGTAGAAATCATTCTTGTAAGGTGTACATGCGAGAAAAACTGCCCACCATTCTCCATTTTTGGTTTCGACTATATCTGCATGTCCGACACAGGTAACAGGATGTGGCCTTTTTGGATCCAGATGGCGTTGAGTAAGGATTGGATTTTTCACCCAGGGTAAATAAGGGCCTGAGACATTTTCACTTCGAAAGACCACTTCCGAATGATCAACACTGGTACCTCCTTCAGCAGCGATCAGGTAATAATAACCATTTGCTTTGAATAAGTGTGGTCCCTCAATCCATATTGGTTTTTCTTTGATGTCAACTCCACCATTAACGATGATCTTTCTGGGTCCGATAAGTTTTAGGCTGTCTTTATGGAATTCCTGAAGCCAGATTGCCCGGTGTCCATCATACAATTGTTCTCCGTCGGGAGAGCCGTTATTGACCAGATAAGCTCGTCCGTCTTCATCAAAAAAAAGGGAAGGGTCAATGCCATCGAAAGGCAACAACACAGGATTTGACCATGGTCCGGCAGGATCTTTTGCTGTAACAACAAAATTACCAATACCATCTACAACTGTGCAAACAATATAAAAAGTACCCTGATTGTAACGAATTGCTGGTGCAAATATTCCCCGTGATATTCCAAGACTATCCAGATTAAGTTGTGAAGGACGGTCAAGAACATGTCCTATTTGAGTCCAGTTGACGAGGTCTTTACTATGAAAAACCGGTATTCCCGGATAGTAAGAAAAACTTGAATTAATCAGATAATAATCTTCTCCTACTCTTACTATGCTGGGATCGGGATAAAAACCTGCCAAGACAGGGTTCAGGTATTCATCAGGTCCGGGTTCAAGGCTTTCATAAATAGGATCATAGCCCTGATATTCAAGCCAATCGAAAGTGGCATAGCCCTCCGGAGGTGTTTTATTTTCTTTTGTATTGCATGAAAACATGAAGATTGCTGAAGA
Organism: uncultured Bacteroidales bacterium; assembly: GCA_964633185.1. Lineage (GTDB taxonomy): Bacteria > Bacteroidota > Bacteroidia > Bacteroidales > UBA10428 > UBA10428. The sequence continues at coordinate 2,236 of CAZWFM010000166.1, forward strand.
AAGAAATAAGAAACTGAGTTGGACTATTGTTCTTTTTTTCATTGGATTTCGAGTTTAAGTATCCGAAAATAGTAAGAAAATCCTCTTTAACAATTGTAAAGTTCGGAATTTTATTTTCATATTCATTGTTCTGTTTTCATAAAACAAAGAGGTTAAAAACTGCTTATTCCCTTTTACTTGAAAGAAAATATCGTTTGAGGATTTAAGTTTAAGGCCGATGGTATTAAATTGACATGATATTTTTCAAAGTTGAAGTACAAATACATATTCACTGGCAGTGATCTTTCCTCTCTGCTTTGAAGTGACAACGACATCTTAGGCGAAAGAGATTGCCAAAACATTAGAACATGATTTTCTTGAACAAATCAGTATTTCTTAATATTGCTTTCTCTAAATTTATAGCCACAGAACAATCTTATGTCAGTATTACGAGCTAAAAAAGGACTTGGTCAGCATTTTCTGACCGACAAAAACATTGCATTGAAAATAGTTCAGAGTCTCCAAAGCGGGAATTACAATACACTATTGGAAGTCGGACCCGGAAAAGGAGTACTTACCGGGCATTTATTGAACCGGGGAGAAAAGCATTTTTTTGCAATTGAAATGGACAATGATTTGGTGAGCTATCTCAATGAAATTTATCCTGAACACAAGAAAAGTATTATCCTGCATGATTTTCTGGAGTATTCCTTTGAGAACCTGATTGAACCAATAGCAATCATTGGCAATTTTCCATATTTTATTTCGAGCCAGATATTTTTTAAGGTACTGGAAAATCGGGATAAAGTTAACCAGGTGGTATGCATGATACAAAAAGAAGTTGCCGATCGGATAGCATCGCCTGCAGGCAACAAAACTTATGGAATACTGAGTGTTCTTCTGCAGGCATACTTTGATATTCATTACCTGTTTACAGTTCACGAGCATTGTTTTTCCCCGGCTCCTAAAGTAAGATCTTCTGTGATCAGACTTACAAGGAATTCTACAAGGGAATTGGATTGTGATACAGGGTTGTTTTTTAAAATTGTGAAAACCACTTTTAATCAGCGCAGGAAGATGATACGGAATTCGCTTAAAAGTATTTTTATAAATTTGCCCGGTGAAAGTGATTTGCTGACAAACAGGCCAGAGCAACTTTCTGTAAATCAGTTTGCTGAATTAACAAGGTTAGTTCATAAGTTGAATCCTTAAATTCTATTCTCATGGCAGCGCAATTTGAACTTACTCGTGAATTCATTGATAAGCTTAAAGAGGCAGTCAATAATAACGAAGAAGCCACAGTATACGAACTTATTAAAGATCTTCATGCGGCAGATGTTGCTGAGCTATACGGTGGTTTAAACATTGATGAGGCAAAATATGTTTATCTGTTGCTTGATAGTGAACTTGCTGCCGACGTCATAAAAGAACTGGAAGAAGATGACAGGGAAAGCTTTCTGAAGGCATTGCCTGGTGAAATTATTGCGAAACAGTTCATTGATAAAATGGATTCGGATGATGCTGCTGACGTACTGGGTGATTTGCCTAAGGAGAAAAAAGAAGAAGTCCTTCAGAATATAAACGACGTAGAACAGGCTGGTGAAATTGTTGATCTTCTGAGCTATCATGAAGATAGTGCGGGAGGATTAATGGCAAAAGAATTGATCAAGGTCAATGAAAATCTCGATGTGGAGACGTGTATTCGTGAAATAAGGAAGCAGGCGTCAGAAGTGGATGAGGTATATTATGTCTATGTGGTCGACGATAAAGACATTTTAAAAGGAACAATTTCATTGAAGAGACTTATGCTCGCACGTTCCAATGCAAAAGTGAAGAATATATATAAACCCGATATCATTTCTGTTAGTACCGATACCGATTCTGAGGACGTAGCCAATATTATGGAGAAATATGATATAGTTTCTCTCCCCGTTGTTGATGCTTTAGGCAGGTTGAAGGGAAGAATAACAATCGATGATGTTGTTGATGTGATCAAGGAGGAAGCTGAAAAGGACTACCAGATGATTTCCGGTATTACTGAAGATGTTGAACCGGCAGATACTATTTTTATACATACCAGGGCTCGCATTCCATGGCTGTTTATTGGCTTGGTAGGTGGAATACTTGGTGCACACGTAATTGGTATATTTAAACTGGAAATATTAAAAGATCCGCGACTGGCCATGTTCCTTCCTCTGATTGCAGCCATGGCAGGAAATGTGGGTGTGCAATCTTCTTCGATCGTTGTGCAGGGTCTGGCAAATAAAACCATCGACTTTGATTCAACATGGAAAAAAGTATTAAAAGAAATTGCCATTGCCCTGATAATAGGATTGACGTTCTCAATCCTTATTTTTGTATATAACCTCATTTTCAGTGATTCAATTCAATTAACGCTCACTGTAAGCAGTGCTCTCTTTAGTGTTATATTATTCGCATCGGTTTTCGGAACATTTATTCCAATGGTATTAAACAAATTCCGTATCGATCCTGCAGTTGCAACAGGGCCTTTTATAACCACAATGAATGATATTATCGGGATGTTTATTTATCTGGGATTAGGGCGCATGCTTTATGGTATTTTTGCTTAAAGGATTAATATTAATTTTATATCCTTTTAACAAGCTCATGAAAAACTTTTTTCTCGATAAGTTTTTAACGATATGGGATAGATTTTAACAATTCGGGCATTCTTAAAACCATGAACTTAAAAAGTTAATATCTTAGTTGCTTGATCATTTTTAATTTATACTATTTTAAAATAATTAATTGTAAATGAGTACAACAAAAAAAATTAAAACTGCCTTAATATCAGTCTAT
>CAZWFM010000167.1:0-5030 GCA_964633185.1 uncultured Bacteroidales bacterium
GGGCGTGTATATAAAGCATACTTACCATTGACAAATTCAGGATGAAGAACAACATTTCTTTGTTGCCCCGAATGACTTATCAGATCAGGCAGTCTTTCCCAACTTATAAGATCTTTGGTGCGCGCAATTCCGCATTTTGCTATGGCAGCTGAGGTGTCTTCTTTCGGTGCATCAGGGTCATGACGTTCAGTACAGAATAATCCATAGATCCAACCATCTTCATGGTCCGTAAGCCTCATATCATATACATTGGTATCCGGTTCTTCTGTTTCGGGCAAGGTTATAGGTCTGTCCCGGAAACGAAATTTACCGATCCCGTTATCGCTTTCTGCAACTGCAAAGAAGGATTTTCTGTCAGCAGCTTCCACTCTTACAACAAGCAGATACTTGTTATTCATCTTGATTGCTCCTGCATTGAAGGTGGCATTTATACCTATTCTTTCCAATAAAAAGGGATTGGTTTTGGGATTCAGATCGTATCGCCAATGAATCGGTGTATGGACAGCTGTAAGGATTGGGAATTTATATCGTTGAATAAGGCCATTGGACTCAAACATTGGCTGGTTGAGATTGTTCATGACTGAATCATGTCTGTTCTTTAATTTTTTTAGACGATCTTCAAATGATTCCATAATAGTGTGTATTAATGATCTGTTAATTTTCAATAGATTTTAATTTATCCCACCAGGTTTTTTTCATAATTGCACCAAGTATAATAATAAGTCCGGCAAAAATCAAGATCCGGTTCTTTCTCATCAAGACAACATAAATGGGCAATGCCACAAGACAGGTTTGGATTATGGTGCCAAGGATAATATTCAGCATATCTCTGCCAAAGTCCTTGTTTGGACTGAACTTTGGATCTTCTTTTTCCACCAGTGTTTTTATGGGTTTCCAGAAACCCCAGGGTCGAACCTGCCGGTAAAAATCTTTGAGAGTTTGTTCATCTGTTGGAGGTGCCGTATAAGTTCCGATGATACATCCGAGAATTGATACGACAAGGATCAGAGGAAAAAAATACAAATCAAGAGTGTCAGCAAATACATAAGGAAAAACCAGTGCAGGAACTATGCCTGCTACCATTCCCCAGAAAAATCCATGTCCATTGAAACGCCACCAGTACCATTTTAAAACGTTGGAGGCTACATAACTTCCGTAAAGTGCTGATACGATCCATTGAAGTATGCTGTTCACATCAAGGGCAAAAATTCCGAAAATAATGCTGACTACAACAACAATGATTCCGGTTGAGTAGTTGGAAAAACTGATTTGTTTGTTCGTGGCTTCCGGGTTAATGTATTTCAAATAGATATCATTTACAAGGTAAGCCTGGGCAGCATTTAGAGTTCCTGCAAATGTAGACATGAATGCAGCGAGCAGACCTGCGAGCAATAATCCAAGCAGGCCAACCGGGACAAATTCATTTATCGCCGATGGAAGTACCTGCTCAAAATCGATCCTTCCTCCTGCAATGAGGTCAAGCTTTTCATAAAAAAGGAGTCCGAGAACAGCAAATCCGGCAATCATGAGATAGCGAACAGGCATAAGAATTACTGAAACGAATCCACTCATTTTGGCAGCTTCGGCCGGTGATTTGGTCGAGAGTATTTTTTGCATGTCATAATTTGGAGCCGGTCCGGCCATACTTACCAGTATGCCTTTGAATAACATCATCATAAAAAATACGGTAAACAGTGAATAACCGTCGCTGGCGATTTTATCATTCACTTCAGGGATGATCTGATTCCAGTTGAGAGTGAGTTTCCAGCCAAAAAAAGGATTCTCCCATCCGGGAGGTACTACCAGGGTATTCCCCGAAAGTGCTATCATCGCAATTGCTGCTATGGCAACTGAAGAGATTGTCATAATTGAATATTGAACTACATCAGCCCACACTATGCTGGTCATACCACCAAGAACGGAATAAAAAACTGCAAATAGTGTAAAAAGGATTCCATAAAAATGAGGCACATAGGATTCAGGTAATGAAAAAGGCAGATAAGGAGAAATTACTTCCCAGGGAATAAATATCTCTATGAATTTGCCCAGCCCGATAAATCCATAGGCAAGGTAACCCAGACACATGATCAGGGCAAATACCACAACGATATTATGTGATAATGTGCTTCCCAGGTTATGTCCGAATCTTGTACGGATCCATTCGGCTCCGGTAGTTACATTCGATCTTCTTAACCATATGGATAAAAAAACCATTAAGAAGACCTGGTTAAATATTGGCCAAAGCCATGGTATCCAGATGCTTTTTAAACCGTATACAAACGCCAAAGTTACCAGCCACATTGTTCCTGATATGTCAAACATACCGGATGCATTCGATAATCCGAGCATATACCATGGAAGGGTTTTGCCTCCAAGCAAATACGCAGATTTATTTGCCTGTGCGCGTTTTTTAAGAACCAAACCAATAACAACTGTTGAGAGGAGGTAAAGTGCCACAATTGAAATATCCGGAATTTTTAGTTTCATCTCACGGTCTGCTTTTAATTGGCTGAAATATTGAGGCCAAATATAAAAAGACTTTTTAAATTGAGGAGTTAAAGATTTTTAAGCATCGGTTTCAGTGAAATTGCTCTGAAATAATCTGATAAGCTGAGTATGAACTTTAATAACCTCCTGGTAATTTGACTCCATTGTTTGTACTTCATGGGAGAAAAATTCCATGTTTTTTAGCATAGAATTGGATGCTTTAAGGATGTTTTGTAAACAAAGTGTATAAATATTCATTTTCTTCATTAAAATTTCTGTTGTCATTTTTATATCATCTGAAAGTATATCGTTCTTATCTGATCTAAAAAGAATGAGTTTGTTTTTCATTAGTTGAATTTCATTACCGATATTCCTCAGAATTGTCAGATCATCTTCGTTGATATTCGTCTTCGTCGCATGGTGCCGGAGTATGTTTTTGAGTTCATTTAGGCCTTTCTGTGCATTGTTGCGTACTGATAATACAATTTCTAAAAGTTGTTTGAATGATTTAATTTTTAATTCATTTTTTTGAAATTCCTTTCGGGTTTTCTCGTCAAGTAAAATTTTGGTTTTTCCAGCTTTCCAGTAGCGTGATAGATTGAATTTACGCTCAGAGTTCAGGAATAACAGGAAGAGTATTCCGGAAATAACCAGGATGACAGCAAGTATGATGAATATTATTTTTTCCAATTCTGTGTTGGTTTAAGTTAAAAATGTCAAGTTAATAAATTACAGTAAGAATTAGTCAGAGTATAGGTTGATTTAAAGGAAAATATGGAGCCGGATAATTGGTATTTCTTATGAAACGAAAAATAATAATTCATAAATAATTAAGTTAATGAGATAGCTGTTAGTTATTTCATTTCTTTATATTAGACATTTTAAGTTAATTTTACACAAATCATACTAAGCATACCTGATATGAGAATTCCTACAATATTAATGATTTTAAGCCTTATCTTCCTGGTAACGAATCAATCGTACTCTCAAAATAAAAGACTTCAAAGGGCATATGACACATATAATGCGGGGGAGTATTATCAGGCGATTGATATTTTTAAAGATGCTTATCAGAAAATCACTGATAAAAAAGAAAAAGTACGTATTACTTATTTTATAGCTGATTGTTACAGGCGCATAAATGATCCTAAGGAAGCAGCTATGTGGTACAGGAAAGTTATTTCAAGAAATTATGAAGATCCTGTAGCAGTATTGTATTATGCCGACATGCTGAAAATGCTCGGTGAATACGAGGAAGCAAAATTGCAATACAACAATTATAAGGAACTTGTTCCAAATGATTCACGTGCAACGGATGGAGTGCATTCTTGTGATCTTGCCCTCGAATGGATGGAATTTCCCAATGGATATATTGTGGAAGAGATGAAATTTTTTAATTCAAAAATGAGTGATTATAGTCCTGCCTATGCTCGTGAGGATTACAGACTGGTGTACTTTACTTCTACAAGAGAAGAAACGTTCGGGAAAAAAGAACACGGGGGAACAGGGGATAACTTTGCAGATATTTTTGAGTCATCTATGGATAGAAAAGGCAAATGGAGTACACCAATTCCTTTATCAGAAGAAATAAACACAGAGAATGAGGAAGGTACACCCTTTATTACCAGTGATTATAGCTCCATGTATTTTACGAGATGTGAAACAAGCAAGAACAAAACAATGGGCTGCCAGATATATATAACAAGAAAAAGAGGGGAGAGCTGGGAAAAACCCGAATTGCTTAACCTGGCTGAGGATAGTGTAGTAATTGCTCATCCGACACTTACTTCTGATGAACTTACCATGTACTTTGTTTCTGATATGAACGGAAGCATAAAAAATTCATATGGTAAGAATAGTAAAGACATTTGGAGAGTTACACGCGCCGGGCTGTCTGATGACTGGAGCTCACCGGTAAATATCGGAGAACCGATAAACACTCCCGGAGATGAATTATTTCCCTACATGCATCCGGATGGCACCTTGTATTTTTCCTCGAATGGGCATATGGGAATGGGAGGACTCGATGTGTTTAAGGCAAGACCTATAGCCGGAGGAAATTGGGAAATCGAAAACATGAAGTATCCTGTGAATTCACCTTCCGATGATTTTGGAATTTGTTTCGAATCAAATCGGGAAGCCGGATTTTTCAGTTCTGCAAGGAAAGGAAGAAGTGATGATTTATATATGTTCATGTTACCACCTTTGAAATTTACTATCACAGGAATTGTTAAAAATGAAAATACAGATGAACCTATCGAAGGAACTAACATAAAATCAATAAGCAGTGATGGAATAACCATTGAAACAGAAACAGATACTGAAGGTAGTTTTAAATTTATGCTCAAACCAGGTACTGATTATGTATTTCTGGCTGAAAAAAAGGGTTTTTTAAAGGGTAAAGAACGGGAAACTACAAAAAACAGGGAGTCAAGTACTAACTTTTCAACGACTATTTATTTACCTCCTATAGATGAAGTAATTCGGATTGACAATATATTCTTTGACTTTGCCAGTGATGTTCTTCGTCCCGAATCAACCGT
>CAZWFM010000168.1:0-4983 GCA_964633185.1 uncultured Bacteroidales bacterium
AAGGCAATACTGCACTATTATAAATTCTTGCTGTCGACGGTGTCGGGTTCCATCCGATTAAAGGATTTTTACTGTATCGCCAAAGTATACCTTCATATCCTTTGGGTTTATCTTCCCATGGAAGGTTTGGTAAAGCAGTTCCAATGATTGTATTACGCATTGCTAAAGAATTATTTGTTTTTATTCATGTCAACGATGCAAAGATGAAAAAAATATTGACTTTGAGAAAAAGAAATAAATGACTGCGGATTATACTGAATGATCCCTTTGATCAACCTTAACCCCTAAGTGCGCTAAGGATAACTATTAAAAGATCACTGTTTCTGTTGAATTCAATTATCATTCGCTATCCAATTCTTATAAAAATTTTTCTTTGCGTTCTTCGCGCCTTCATAGCGTTCTTTGTGGTTAACTATTCATTTCCTCTTCAACAAAAAATATACTTTCCAGAAACAATACGGAATTATTCCGGAGTTTTATATTTTCACCAAGCTGTTTAATATAAAAAAGCCAGTCTGAACTATGCCTCCGGATTTACCCTCATATGCCGATGTGATCTTACCCCTCGCAGTTCCCCGGTATTACACCTATCAAATTCCTGATCAGCTTCTCGGAAAACCACAGATCGGCTGCCGTGTTACTGTTGTTCTTGGCAAACGACGAATTTATTCAGGAATCGTAAGACATCTGCACAACAATACTCCTGTCGAATATAAAATCAGTTACATTTTGTCTTTACTGGATGATGTTCCCCTGGTATCTCTTCAGCAATTGGAATTTTGGGAGTGGCTTTCTGATTATTATATGTGTACAACAGGAGAGGTGTATCGCGCGGCTCTTCCTTCAGGACTTAAACTTGAAAGTGAAACAAGGATTTTCCCGAAGGAACCCGAACACTTTCCAGTGTCTTTGACCGGCAATGAGGAGTTGCTTCTTGATGTGCTGGAGAATAATCCTGGTATTTCTCTTCAAAAACTTTCTTCATCCTTAGGAAGAAAAGATATAATGCCTCTGGTAAAAAACCTGATTGAAAAGAACCTGGTAACCCTTGAAGAAAAACTTAAAAAGGGATTTCGATCGAAAGTGATTGATTTTATTGAGATGAAAGAAAATTTTAAATCAGAAAAGGATTTAAACAGTTTCATTCTTTCCATTGAAAAGAAGGCTCCCAAACAATTGGAATTGCTTCTTAGCTTCCTGCACTTAAGTGAATTTAATAAACAAGACGTTCCGAAAGAAGATTTGCTTGCATCTGTAAATGCAACTCATGCAGTATTGAATGCTCTTATTAAAAAAGGTGTTCTAAGAATCAATCCAAAAGAAATCAGTCGATTATCAGGAAATGATATTGCAGTAAGAGATCCATATCAACTGAATGAGAAGCAGGCAGAAGCATACCATTCTATTAAAACTCAATTTCAATCAAAGGATGTAGTGTTACTTCATGGTGTTACATCAAGCGGAAAAACCGAAATTTACATTCATCTTATAGCAGAACAAATAAAAAAATGAAAACAGGTTCTTTACTTATTGCCGGAGATCGCTTTGACTGCTCAAATCATTCTGCGTTTGAAAAGTGTTTTTGGTAATAAAGTTGGAATTTATCATTCCAAATTTTCTGATGATGAACGTGTAGAGGTGTATCAGAACCTTGCCGGAGTCCGGAAGTTGAATAGTCCCGCATACCAGATAATCTTAGGTGTGCGTTCTGCTGTTTTCCTGCCATATTCTAACCTGGGACTAATCATCATTGATGAAGAACATGAAAACACCTTCAAACAATTTGATCCCGCTCCAAGATACAACGCCCGCGATGCAGCAGTTGTGCTCGCCGGCATGCATGCAGGAAAAGTCTTAATGGGTACTGCTACACCTTCGTTTGAAAGCTATATGAATGCCAAATCAGGCCGCTACGGTTTTATAGGACTACATGACAGGTATCTGGATATTCAACTTCCGGAAATTACAGTGGTTGATGTAAGGAAGGCAAGGAAGAAAAAACAGATGCATTCTCATTTTTCTGCCAAACTCATAAGAAGTATTCGTGAAGCTCTCGAGAATAAGGAACAAATCATACTCTTTCAAAATCGAAGAGGCTTTTCCCCATACATTGAATGCAATGCCTGTGGCTGGATCCCTTATTGCAAAAATTGTGATGTAAGTCTTACTTATCACAAAAAATCAAATACCTTGAAATGCCATTATTGCGGTTATCGTATTATGAATCCTGTAAGTTGTAATTCCTGTGGAAACAAGGATATTCAGACCCGTGGTTTTGGCACAGAAAAGATTGAAGATGAAATCGCTTTCATGTTACCTGGCGTGAAAGTTAAAAGAATGGACCTCGACACTGCCCGGACACGCAGATCACATGAAAAGATCATATCAGATTTTGAACGTCGTAAAATCGACATTTTAATAGGCACACAAATGATCTCGAAAGGATTGGATTTCGATCATGTAAGAATAGTAGGAATCATGAATGCTGATAATATGCTGCATTTCCCTGATTTTCGTTCCTACGAAAGAAGTTATCAGCTCATTGCACAGGTGAGCGGGAGAGCGGGTCGTAAAAGCAAACAGGGAAAAGTAATCATACAAACAGGCGATCCGGAAAATACAGTGATCAAACATGTCATGGAAAACAACTATGAAGGTTTTTTCAATCAACAACTCCAGGAAAGAAAAAATTTCAATTACCCACCCTATGTAAGATTAGTTAAACTAACCCTTCGCCACAAGAAATTGCCGGTTGTAAGCGAAGCAGCAAATATTCTTGCTTCTGAATTAAAAAAAGTACTGGGAAACAGGGTAGTCGGTCCTGAATTTCCTCTTATCAACAGGTTATTTAATCTGCATCAAAAATGCATTATGGTAAAAATCGAACGGGATAAACTGTTTACTCAAAGACGAAAAATTATGCGCCAAACGATCGATAGGATTAAAGCCAATCCAAATTTTAAGAGACTGCAGATCATCCCCGATGTAGACCCTATGAATTAGATACAACATATTCATTGCGGATCGCGGAGAAAGTTTTTAGTCTCTGGTCATTAGTCTGAAGTCCTTCACCTTCTCAACTTTATCTGATTAATCGGAGAACTGACTTCGTCGAGCTCTCCCGATAAAATCGGGATCGGTTGCAGATTGCGGATTTTGGAAAAGTCACCATTAATTTCCAATATCAAATATCCAATGTCCAATAACCTATTTCAAAACACTAAACTCTATACATCTTAACTCATCAACTCCTCTGACTTCAATCTTCCAACTCAAAACTCTGAACACAAAACTCTGAACTTGGAATTGAGAATTCATCATTCTAATAATTGGATCATTTTCATTACAAAAGAACCGGAGTTTTTTGCGGCGATCCTGTAAAATGTTTCCACATCGGTAACCGCATCTTCATCGGCCGAATCGCTGATACTTCTTATGATTATACAAGCTATATCCTGCTGGTAACAAATTTGCGCTATTGCTGCCCCTTCCATTTCCACAACATCTGCGTTAAAACGCATGATCAGTTCTTCCCTTTTTCTTTCTGAAACCACAAAAGCATCGCCGGTCGCAATGGTTCCCGTGATGATTTGGGGAATATATTGATCATTCATCGATTGCAACAGAATGGAATTCTTTGCTTTCATGGCCACCCTCATCAATCCCGTGTCGGCATAATAAAACACAGGATTTACCTTACCCGTTAAGGGATTTTCAATCTGATAACTGATTAAGGTATCGTCATAGACATAATTCAGATCATGGTGTACGCATTTTTCTCCTATGACAATATCTCCCGGTTTCAGTCCTCGATCAATACCACCTGCTATACCTGTGAATATGACTTTCAGGGGATGAAAACGTGATATAATAAGTGTCGCAGACATTGCCGCATTCACCTTCCCGATGCCTGTATAGGCTATTACAACGGGATGACCGCATAACTTTCCCTGTATCACTTTAATGCCCGATACTTCCAACTCTTTTTTGTTTTCCATACTGTCTTCCAACATCCTGATCTCTTCTTCGAATGCCCCCAGAATAGCAATTGGTGTGTCTGTGTTAACCCTGGCAGGATCAGAACAACATGTCAGTATGAATGCGGTGAATAGGAAATAAACAATGCGTTTCATAGGATGCATCTTTTTGGTGAAAGTTATTGTAAATCTTTGTTTATATCAATTTAAACATCTGGAATTATAAGGTTTGTAATTTATCATCGATTCAAGTTTCCATTGAAATCTATAGAATACAATTATTTTAACATAACTTCGGTAAAAAGCTGACAAAGAATAAATATTATTGGATACAAATCTAAAGGCCGGGAGGGCTCTTACTTTTTTCATTGATACTTGCTACTTACCGGAATTCGACCGGCCCAATCTTTCTCATCAGGGAGAGTACATTTTGCTGTCGTAAATACATATAGGAAGTTGGTCTGGCGGGATTTCTTCTCAATGGGTTAGGAAGGCAAATAGCAATCATTGCGGCTTCACTTCGTGTGAGTCTTGATGCAGGTTTATGAAAATAATATTGTGATGTGGCTTCAGCACCATATATTCCGGGACCCATCTCGATCATGTTAAGATAAACTTCCATGATCCTTTTTTTACTCCAGAATGTCTCAATAAGCAATGTAAAATATACCTCAAATCCCTTTCGAAGATACGTGCGTGCAGGCCATAGAAATATATTTTTAGCAGTTTGCTGGGTTATTGTACTTGCTCCTCTTTTTCTGTGCGTACTTCTTTTATTAAAATTACGGGCCTTACGTATTGCCCCGAAATCAATCCCGTAATGTCTGGTAAAATGATTATCTTCTGTGGCAACAACTGCCAGAATCAGATGTGGAGATATCTCTTCTATCGGGATCCATTGATGCCTGAATTGAATTTCATGTTTCTCCTTTTTCTGTTCTATCTGTCTTTTCAGCATCAAAGGAGTTCGTTGAGGCGGAATAAAAGAAAAAACAACAGTAAAATA
>CAZWFM010000169.1:0-4977 GCA_964633185.1 uncultured Bacteroidales bacterium
CAAATTCAAGTTCATAAATATTTGATTTGTAATTTGCCCTGATATCCGATACCCTTCCCTCAAGGATTGATTTTGACCTGTCGATCAAAGTTATGTTATCACATAATTCTTCCACCGAAGCCATATCATGTGTCGAAAAGATGATTGTAGTCCCTCTCTCTTTCAATTTAAGGACTTCATTTTTGAGCATATTTGCATTTACAGGATCAAATCCTGAAAATGGTTCATCAAATATCAACAATTTGGGCTCATGCAAAACTGTAATAATAAATTGAACTTTTTGTGCCATGCCTTTCGAAAGTTCTTCAACTTTTTTATTCCACCAGTCGATCATTTCAAATTTTGTAAACCAGTGTTTGAGTCGTTTCATGGCTTCACTTTTTGTGAGACCTTTAAGCTGAGAGAGATATAACGCCTGTTCTCCGACTTTCATCTTTTTATACAGACCACGTTCTTCGGGAAGATAACCAATATGCAACAAATCATTATGAGTATATTCTTTACCCCTGAACATTAATTTTCCATTGTCCGGAGCGGTTATTTTGTTGATGATCCTGATTAAAGTTGTTTTGCCTGCACCATTTGGACCCAGTAAGCCATAGATACTTCCTTCAGGAACATGAATTGAAACATTATCAAGTGCATTATGTCCTGTAAAGCTTTTGGTGATATGTAAGGCTTCGAAAATAGGCATGCTGAAAAGGTATAATCTTAAATTTATTATTCAAAATAATTCCGGATTCTTTCAAAAAATCCTTTCTCGATTTTACGGAGATCGGGCTTGAAATTTGGAGATTCCTGAAATTTCTCTATCAGTTTTTGCTCTTCTTTTGTAAGATTTACCGGAACCCAGATATTGATGCTAACGAGAAGGTCACCCTTGCCATATCCGTTTATATCCGGGATCCCTTTTCCTCTCAAACGTAAAATTTTTCCGGGTTGTGTTCCGGGTTCTATTCTGATTTTTGCTTTGCCTTCGATTGTGGGTATTTCAGCTGTTGATCCAACTGCGGCATCAGGGAAACTCAGGTAAAGATGATACAAAAGATCGTTACCATCACGAATCAACTCCGGGTGTTTCTCTTCTTCTACCAAAACAATAAGATCACCATTAATGCCTCCGCGCCTTGCTGCATTTCCCTTGCCCGATACATTCAATTGCATTCCCTCAGCTACACCTGCAGGAATATTTATTTTGATGATTTCCTGATCTTTAATAATACCTTCTCCATGGCAGGTGGTACATCGGTCTTTGATAATTTTACCTTCCCCGTTACATGCAGGACAAGTTGACGATGTCTGCATTTGTCCTAAAAGTGTATGTGTAATTCTGGTGACATGACCTGAGCCATGACAGGTATCACATGTTGAAAAGCCTGAATTTCCATGCGCACCGGTTCCCTGGCATGCAGCGCAGGTTACATATTTATTTACTTTTATCTTTTTTTCGACACCTTTGGCGATTTCTTCCAGGTTAAGAGTAACCTTTACCCTAAGGTTACTTCCTTTATTCACTCTTCTTGAACTTCTGCTCCGACTACTGCCAAAACCAAAGCCACCAAAACCACCAAAATCTCCGAAAATATCGCCAAACTGATTAAAGATATCTTCAATGGTCATTCCGGCACCGGAAAAACCACCTCCGGCCGGGCCACTAACACCTGCATGTCCGAACTGATCATAACGCTGTCTTTTCTGTGGATCGCGTAATACCTCATAAGCTTCTGCAGCTTCCTTAAACTTTTCTTCAGCCTGTTTGTTGCCAGGGTTCTTATCAGGATGATATTTCAATGCCTGCTTTCGGTATGCCTTTTTAATCTCATCAGCTGAAGCGCTTTTTGAAACTTCCAATACTTCGTAATAATCTCTTTTTCCCATGAAATAGTATTTTCAAAATATCATTCTCCAACCACTACTTTGGCATAGCGAACGACCTTTTCATTCAGAATATAGCCTTTTTCCAGTACATCCACTACTTTCCCTTTTAGTTCCTTTGAGGGAGCAGGTATTTTTGTTACAGCCTCGTGGTAATCAATATCAAATGGGGCTTTCAGAGCCTGAATTTCAGTAAGTCCCTTTTGTTTGATGAAATCGCTGAATTTATTGTATATCAAATGTATGCCTGATTTAAGTGCTTCAAGATCCTCCGATTTATCAATGGTGATAATGCCCCGCTCAAAATCATCAATGACCGTTAAAAGATCTTTTAACAGATCTTCATTGGCCAGTCGGAGCAAATCTGCTTTTTCTCTAAGCGTTCGTTTCCTGTAATTGTCAAATTCGGCTGATAATCGCAAATATTTATCGTGCCATTCCTTTACTTCCTGTGTTAAATTGTCAATTTTTTTCTGCTTTTCTTCTGTCCTAATGTCTTTCTTTTCAGTTTTCTTCTTTGTGGAACTGCTTTTTTCCTTTTGTGTTGTAGCAGAGTTCTTCTTTTCCGTGGTTTTTACTTTTGCATTGTTACCACTGACATTCACTGATTTCTCGCTCATATTTTGTAATCGTTTTCAAATTAACTTTCAGATTCTTTGACAATTCTTTTCAAAATGCCTGCCAATAAAGTTTAGCAGTCAAATTGACAGATAGTTTAAGCTGTATATATAATATTTATTCGAGAAGCGTATCCAACTTTTGAGATAATTGCTCACCCCGCAGATCCCAGGCTAGAATAATTCCATTTCCATCGATTAAAATATTGGAAGGTATTGAATTTATATTATAAATTAATGTTGCTTCTGCATTCCAGCCCTTTAAATCGCTTACATGATGTTCCCAGGTAAGTTTATCCTTCTCAATTGCATTTGTCCATGCCTGTTTTTCTCTGTCACATGAAACACTATATATTGTAAATCCTTTACCTGTCTTAAATTTTTTGTTACAATATTTCTTATAGATCGCTACAAGATTTGGATTTTCGAGTCGACATGGCGCACACCATGATGCCCAAAAATCAATAAGCACTATTTTTCCACGAAGAGATGACAAAGCAATCCATTCACCATCCGGGTCCTGATAGATCAATTCAGGGGCACGATTTCCGATTCGGAGCCCCTCAACAACCGTCAATTCAGCCTTTTTTGCCTTTTTGGTTGGGTTTGTGCAAGAAACAAGTGAAAGAATGCTTAGAAGCATGAAAAGAGATTTGTACATACTGATACCGGTTAAAAATTTAGTTATCAATTCGCTTTATTTTTGCACCTATAGCATTTAATCTTTCATCAATATTCTGATATCCCCTGTCGATCTGTTCAATATTTTGCATCAGGCTTGTCCCTTCAGCAGAAAGTGCAGCCAATAAAAGAGCAACTCCGGCCCGGATATCGGGAGAAGTCATTGAAGTAGCTCGCAATCTCACACGATTATCAAGACCTATGACCGTTGCCCTATGAGGATCACAGAGTATGATTTGAGCACCCATATCAATCAGTTTATCAACAAAAAACAGACGACTTTCAAACATTTTCTGATGGATCAAAATGCTTCCTTTTGCCTGTGTTGCAACAACAAGGATAACGCTAAGCAAATCGGGAGTAAGTCCCGGCCAGGGAGCATCATCGATGGTCATGATCGAGCCATCGATAAAAGTTTCAATTTCGTAATGGTCCTGCGATGGAATGAAAATGTCATCACCCAGCAGTTTAAAATTTATACCCAGTCTTTGAAATGATCTGGGTATGATGCCAAGCGTTTCAAATTGAACATCCTTAATGGTAATTTCTGAACCGGTTAGAGCAGCCAGCCCAATGAAACTACCAATTTCGATCATATCTGGCAACAGAGTATGATAACATCCATTAAGTTTTTTCACACCCTCAATCGAAAGCAGGTTAGAACCAATTCCTGAAATATCAGCACCCATTTTGTTAAGCATTTTGCAGAGTTGCTGGATGTATGGTTCACAGGCTGCATGATAAATTGTTGTTTTGCCCTTAGCCAGAACAGCCGTCATTATCAGGTTTGCAGTACCGGTAACAGAAGCCTCCTCCAACAGCATATATGCTCCTTTTAATTCTTTGGCTTTAACAGTATAATAGTCTTTTTTCTGATTGTAAATAAATTCAGCTCCAAGATCAATAAAGCCATTAAAATGAGTATCAAGTCGTCGTCGTCCAATTTTATCTCCACCCGGTTTTGGAATATATCCCTTGCCAAAACGGGCCAGTAAGGGACCTATTATCATTACAGAACCTCTGAGAGTCGCACTTTTTTTAGAAAAATCATCAGTAAGCAAATATTCAAGATCAACGCTTTCCGTTTTAAAGCCATATTTCGAAGAAGAAAGCTGATTGATTTGAACACCAAGATTTGACAACAGAAGGATCAGGTTTTTGATATCGAGAATATCCGGTATATTGTCGATTATGATCTCTTCGTTTGTGAGCAGAGTTGCGCAAATTACCTGAAGCGCTTCATTTTTTGCCCCCTGTGGAATCAGGGTTCCTTTTAGTTTATGACCTCCATCAATTTGAAACGAACTCATGGATGACAAGAATTATTTTTTCCTCATATTTCGTTTACTCCTTTTCTTTCCAATGATCTCGCGGGTTTCATTCAGCTTGATATTTTCTGTATTGATACGGCCTTTGGATAACTTTTTCAAATCATTTAGTATGACTTCATCATTAATTGTATCACGATTCCAGGTGAGATATGATTTTTTCATGTGATTGGCGACAACATTTACCAGTCTTTCTTTTTCAGTTTCATCCTGCATATCACAAACTGCATCAATCATAAGCTCAAGGGATTTTCCATAATGCCGGTATTTGATCGCATGTGTCCCGTATTCAACAGGGCGGGGAGGTGTTTTGAACATTTCGGCTTTTGGAATTTCATATGGATAATCAATATCCAATTCAAAATCAGCAATAATAGCGAGGTGATCCCAAAGTTTGTGTTTGAAGTCGTTAATATCCCTTAGGTGAGGATTCAGATTTCCCATAATGGAAATAATGGCACCAGCCAAACGGTTTC
>CAZWFM010000170.1:0-4972 GCA_964633185.1 uncultured Bacteroidales bacterium
CTACATTTTCAAAGAAGATTATAAATCTGCAACAGAGCCAGAGAATCAGGAAATGTTGCAGATAAGATAAATGGAGATTAATGCCTGGTTATGTTTGTCTACTTGTTAAGCTGTTTAAACTCTGACAACTTCTTAATTTTCCTGGTAGAAAATAAATACAGCAATTGAATCTCCGTGAGCGCATTGACTACGTCGAGCTCGCAAGCTCGGTTGGCTTCCCTGCCAGCCGGTTTACCAGCCTGTGGATGGCAGGCTGGGCCGAGCTCGTAAACTCGGTTCCCCGGCAGCTTGTCGCTTGCGCCATCCGCGTGTCGCCGAAGCTATAGCGACGGAGCACTGCGGGGTAAGCGAACAAAATAAAAGTATTATTCCTTTTTGGGGATCGAAGATTACTCGCTATACTCGTGAGAATAGTTCCGCGACAGCTTGCTGCGCGGAGCTTCAATATTGAATACCGGTTGACGACTTTAAAAGACCAATGATGTTCATTAAGCGGTGTTCTTTATTCTTAATTCAAATCTTCTGAATCCTGTCAGGGTGTTTTAATTCATAGCAAGAAAATTTTGATTATTTTTGTTTGCATAGATGAAGAAGTATAACGAATCCCATAAACGATTTGCTTAATGAAGATTTCCTATAATTGGCTTATAGATTATATTGATATAGATGTTGATCCGAATAAATTAGCCGATATATTAACAAATATTGGACTTGAAGTGGAAGGAATTGAACATTTTGAAGAAGTGCAGGGAAGCATGAAGGGCCTTGTAATTGGAGAAGTTCTTACCTGTGAAAAACATCCCAATGCAGATAAGTTAAGCGTTACGACGGTAAATACAGGGAAGGTTAATTCTTTAAAGATTGTATGTGGAGCACCCAATGTAGCTCCAAAACAAAAAGTAGTCGTTGCAACACCGGGAACGATCTTGTACATAGGAGATAAAGAATTTACAATTCAAAAAACCAAGATCAGAGGAGCGGAGTCTGAAGGTATGATATGCGCAGAAGATGAGATTGGACTAGGCATCAATCATGAAGGGATTCTTGTTTTGGATGAGAAAGCAATTCCCGGAACTCCCGCTGCAGATTATTTTCAAATTGAAAGTGATACGGTATTTGAGATCGGGCTGACACCTAACAGGATTGATGCAGCCTCACATTTTGGTACGGCGCGTGATCTGGCTGCTTTTTTTTCACTTTCGGGCAAAGCAAATTTAAGGAAGCCTGATATCAGCTCTTTTGCTTCCGATAACACCTCATTGCCCATAGCCATTGAAATAAAAGATACCGAAGGTTGCAGAAGATTTACCGGTTTGACAATATCTGATCTGGATGTAAAACCTTCGCCAAAGTGGTTACAAAGAAAACTGAAGGCAATAGGGTTATCACCTATTAATAATGTTGTTGATGTAACGAATTTTGTTCTTCACGAGCTTGGTCAACCCTTGCACGCATATGATGCAGACAAATTGAAAGGAAGGAAGATAATTGTTCAGAGACTTCCTTCGGGAACCAGGTTTGTTACTTTGGATGAAGAAGAGAGAGAACTATCCGATCAGGATGTAATGGTATGTGATGCAAAAAAACCTGTTTGCATCGCTGGTGTTTTTGGTGGTTTGGATTCGGGAATTACAGAAACTACAAAAACAATTTTTCTGGAATCAGCATACTTCGATCCGGTTTTTGTGAGAAAAACTGCTCGTCGTCATGATTTGAACACCGATTCTTCTTTCAGCTTTGAACGGGGAGTGGATCCTGAAAACACGCTTTATGCTCTGAAAAGAGCAGCAATTTTAATAAAGGAACTTGCAGGAGGGAAAATCACTTCTGAAGCATTGGATGTACATCCTGCGCCTGTTAAAGCTGTTACGTTAGACGTTTCTTTTGAACACATTGACAGATTAATAGGAAAATCCCTCGATAAGAAAGTACTTAGAAACATCTTACAGTCTCTCGATTTTGAGATTAAGAAAGAAGGGAAAGAACAACTTTATCTCAGGGTTCCTCCATACAGAGTTGATGTAACGAGGGAAGCTGATGTGATAGAGGAAATTTTAAGAATATATGGTTATAATAAAATAGAAATTTCTGATAAGCTGAATGCAAGTCTTTCCTATGTTGAACAGCCTGAAAATGAAATAATGGTTGATAAAGTGAGTAACTTTCTTTCAGCAAACGGTTTTTATGAGATCATGTCCAATTCGTTGACTAAAAAAGACTATTATTCGGGTTTGACTACATATCCGGAAGACAGGCTGGTGAATGTGTTGAATCCACTAAGCAATGAGTTGAATGTCATGCGTCAGACATTGCTGTTTAATGGACTGGAAGCCATTGCTTACAATATAAATCATAAAAACCAGAACCTCCGGCTGTATGAATATGGGCGGGTTTATTCACTGAAATCAAAGAATACCGCACAATTTGAAAATTTTCATGAAGTACCTTCATTTGGATTGTTCATTACGGGGAACCATGACGAGCAATCATGGGCTGTACCGGATTCTTCATCTACTTTTTTTCAACTCAAAGCATTCTATCTGAATTTTATTCAATATATCGGAGTTGATCCGGAAATATTAAATGTGAAACCTATAGACGACCAAAAAGATATTTTCTCAGGTGGTTTACATTATTTTCATAACAACATCAGTGTAATAAGAGCAGGAAGTATTCATGCTGATATTCTTCAACAATTTGATATTGAGAAAGAGGTCTTTTTTTCAGAAATAAACTGGGAATACCTTCTTTCACTGGTTGATAAAAAAAACAGATTTAATGAGATGCCCAAATATCCTGAAGTAAGGCGTGATCTTGCCCTGTTAATCGATGAGAACATCAGATATTCTTCCATTGAAGAAATTGCCCTTCAGACTGAGAAAAGTTTATTAAAAAGAGTGAATCTTTTTGATTGTTATAAAGGGAAAAATATTCCGGAAGGCAAAAAATCATATGCAGTGAGTTTTGTTCTTCAGGATCAGAATAAAACTTTGACTGATAAGGAAATTGAACAAATAATGACAAGGATTACTGATAATCTGAAAAAAAATCTACAGGTTGAATTGAGATAAAAAACTATATATTATGACCAAACTCACGCTCAAAAAAGGAGATATTACAAAACTCAAAGTTGACGTAATCGTGAATGCTGCAAATTCTTCCTTGTTAGGCGGAGGTGGAGTTGATGGTGCAATTCATAGAGCAGCAGGACCTGGTTTGCTGGCCGAATGCAAAACATTGGGTGGATGTCCGGTTGGGGAAGCAAAAATAACAAGTGGATACAATCTGCTGGCAAAATTTATAATTCATACAGTCGGTCCTGTTTGGCACGGCGGAAGTGACAACGAAGAAAAATTGCTTGCCAGCTGTTATCGCAATAGTTTGCAGATTGCTGAGAATCTAAAGTTAAAGACTATTGCATTTCCAAATATCAGTACCGGAGTATATCGTTTTCCTAAGAGAGAAGCAGCAAAGATAGCTCTGGCGCAGGCCTATCAGTTTAGAGAAAATACCGAATTTATTAAAGAAATCATCTTTATAGCTTTTGACGATGAGAATTACAAAATTTATTCTGAATTGCTGGGTTTATAACTGAGAAATAAGTTTTAAGAAAATCATCGTGAGAGTTTCTTATATTTATTGGAAAGAGATTGAAGTGAGAATTCTGTTTATTTCTATTCTTGTTTTATTTATTTATTCACTTGCCAGTTCACAGTGCTTTGATAATAACTTTGCATTTCAGGAGGGCGAAATCATTCGATATCAAGCCTATTACAATTGGGGTTTTATATGGTTAAATGCCGGTTTCGTTGAATTTAAAGTAAAACCTGCGACATACCTTGATAAACAAGTATACCATTTTGATTCATATGGCGCAAGTCATAAATCCTATGATTGGATTTTTAAGGTAAGAGACAGGTATCAGGCATACCTTGACAAAGAATCTCTTCGTCCTTTATGGTTTCTTCGTGAAAATTATGAAGGAGGATTTGAAGTTCATAATGAGTACTTTTTTGATCAGGATAAAAACCTTGTATATTCCAGTACAGAAAATTCTGATCGGCCTTTTGCCAGGGACACCATTCAGATTCCACCCTGTACATTTGATGTTTTATCTTTTGTATACTGCTGTCGTAATCTGGATTTCGCCAAACTTCATAAAGGTGATACAATTCCCGTCACTTCCTTGCTCGATAATGAAATATTTACATTATACATTCGTTACCTCGGAAAAGAAAATATTGAAACCAGAGAAGGCATGCATTATCGTTGCATTAAATTTTCTGCATTGTTGATAGAAGGCACCATTTTTAAAGGAGGTGAAGATATGTTTGTTTGGATAACTGATGATGAAAATCGTATTCCGGTTCTTGTTGAGGCAAAAATATTGATTGGATCAGTGAAAGCATATCTTGAAAATGTGGAAGGATTAAAAAATCCATTAACATCACGTATTGAATAATTCATGAATAAACCAGCATCTTGTATGAAATCATTAACTTTTCTTCTGTTGAATTTGTTATTTATTAACACACTCTTTGCGCAGGATGATGAATATCTGTTGAAAGTTTTTAAAGAACATAAAGGATCTGTTTTAAGTGTTGCTTTCAGTCCGGATAACAAATTTCTGGCTAGTGGAGGAGAGGATAAGCTGTTATGCTTTTACAATCTGCAAACCCTCGAAGTTGATTCAAAAATATCTGATAATTACTTTCCTCCCCGTGCTATAGAAATTACACAGGTGAACAATCTGTTTTTTGGTTCGGGGAATGATATCAAATTGATTGATATGAATAACAATACTCTGGCTGTTTTTAAGGGGAATTCAACACATATCTGGTCGCTTGATTATGCACCCGAAAGAAATAAAATTGCTGCAGGTTCTTATGATTATACTTTGAAAGTATGGGATGTTCAAACTCAGGAAATTGAGTTTATCCTTGAAGGGCATGAGAAGAGTACACTTCCTGTT
>CAZWFM010000171.1:0-4945 GCA_964633185.1 uncultured Bacteroidales bacterium
AGATACACATATAAAGGAAAAAAATTAAATAAATAACGCTTGCTAACAGCCAATAAATAAGCCGGGGATTGGTGGGTCGCGAAATTTTGTGTATTGTAAATAAAAATTGCTAACGGTGGATCCCGCCATTGGCGGGACAGGTCAACATGCCCTTTCGCTACGATTGACAAAGAAAGAACGCCAGCCCGGTAAACCATTCATATGAGTAACCCTGAAGACCCGGTCTCTTTATATTTAGCGTATCGGCACAGATAATCTGAATACCCGCAAACTTGATGAAATCTATATCATTTTTTTCACCATCAGCATAAAAGCACTCAAAGGTCTGGAAACGTGTTTTTCTTTTGACCATATCATAATTAACCTTGCATTAAGATCTTTGCCGGACCAATGAAGTGTCTTAAGCAAGTTTTTATTCAGTTCGTCTTGAATCACCATCTCTGGGAGGAATGCCACTCCGTTTCCCAATACCAGTAACTGTTTTATTGCATCCAGACTATTGATTTCTATGATTTTCTGAGGCTTAACATCAGATTGGATCAGCATGTTCTGCATAATCTTTTTGTAATTGCATTCCGACTTAGCAAATATCAAAGTTCTGTCAGTCAGATCCTTAATTGTCACTTTTTTATTTTTCAGTAATTCATCCCGGGGATTTACAGCAAGAACCAGTTTTATTTTTGTCAGCTCTTCGGTTTGTAAATTCTTTTCTTCAAAATTGTCTGTGATCAGGAACGCCAGATCTATTGTTCCCGAATTAAGCAAATCAACCAGATTGTAACTTGTGCACCAATCAATATCAAGACTGATTTTGGGAAAAAGGAATTGAAATGACATTATTAGATCCGGGAAAAAGCAAGAGCTTACGGATTGAGGTGTTTTTATGGTCAAATTCCCATATTTCTCACCAAGATCCCCCAGAACACTTTGGATCTCTTTTTCGATATTGACAAGTCGTTGAGCAAAAGGTAGTAATTTCACTCCGGCAGGTGTAAGACGGATTGTTTTTCCCGCCCTGATAAATAGTTCTTTCCCAAGATTATTTTCCAATGAGCGTATTTGTGAAGAAACGGTAGACTGTGCCAGATGAAGAACATTTGCAGCCTTGCTGAAACTCAACAGACTTGCAACTACCTGAAACGTTTTAAGTTCTCTGAATTCCATAATTTATCTATCGAATTACACGATATCATATATCAAAAAATATCGCTTTGTTTTTATTTATTGATTGAATAGTTTTACAAATGTAAAATTATTCTGAAACCGGAACACGATGTATAAATATGAAATTCAAGAAATTCAGCGCTCTTGAATACAATGGATGTTAAAACTTTAAAAGGAGGTAATTATGTTTTTATTAAAAGAGATTAACGAATTGTACAACAATTTTTCTGATAAAGTCTATGAAGAAAATACTTTAAACAAAAAAACAAAAGAATTAATAGCAGTTGCATGTTCGGTCATGGCAGATTGTGTGCCATGTATAAACTGGCATTATCAGAAAGCAGCCGAAGCAGGAGCATCAAAAGAAGAGATAGCCGAGGCCCTGGCAATCTCTATGTCAATCAGTTCCGGAAGCAAAAGAGCAAAGTATTCGGAATTGATTGTGAATCTCGGACGGAATAAAAAGTAACCGGGAAAATAAACCCGGAAATTGTATAATTAAAATTTTTAAAAAATGAAAAAGGTTTTTTTAAGTGTATCAATTTTATTCATACTATCCGCTTTTTCCATTGCACAAATGAGGTTGAAAGAAGACATTACCTGCAAGCAAGCTTTGGAATTGATCCAAAAACACATTCAGGATACTAGTTTTATAATCCTGGATGTCAGGACACCGGAAGAATTTAAAAGCGGACATATTGATAAGGCAATTCTAATTGATTACAAATCTGCCGGTTTTCAAGACAAGATAGGTAAGCTGGATAGAAAGAAAACATATCTGGTGTATTGTAAAAGAGGTGTGAGAAGCGCTGAAACCATCAGAATAATGAAAAATCTTAATTTCAATACCCTGTATCATTTATATGAAGGTATGGAAATTTGGAAAAATGATGGATACAAAACGGTAACAGACTAAAGCATCAATCTTTATTTGAAAAGCCGGAAAAAGATTACAACAGTTAGTCCCGCTCATACATGAAACGAAAGCAGGGAATTCAGGATGAAGTAAAATGATAAACCTTATATTATTAAATGCACAAAATATATCATTATAATGTGACGGACAATTCGTACCAGGCAAAAAAACACGCAACGATTTGACCCTCTCTTGCATCTATACACCGACAGGCAAATGTGAAATGCAAACGGAAATACCATGCAAAAGTGGATTCTCTTCATAACATCCCTCGCAACAGCAATTGTTGCAATGAGCTGTGAAAACGATAAAAACACAGCTTTTGATTATACGGAATACCCTGATTACTTTGTTCTAAATTCTTATCAGGTTGAAAATCATGAAGATTTCCTGATCATTCAGGATACATCCGCTTTCAATTTCGTTTTTCATCCCGCAGCAACAATGGACGATCAGATCTGGATAAGTCCGGATGATTTCAACAATAAAGTTGCCATCGGAATTATCAGGGAATTTAATAGTGTATGTGAATGTCCTGAACTAACAATAAAATCCATTGAATTACTGGATAAAACAATTGTATATCAATATACCCTGACCAGAGTTGAAAATACAGGTGATATTGCATGTGATATGAGATGCAGGCCAAATTTGTTGATCCTGGTTGATAGAAATTCATTTGCTTCGGTTGATTTTTATGAGAATGACACATTGATTAAAACATTAGACAGATAAACTGCATGGCAGTTCAAACCTTTGATACATCGATAAAATTCACATTCTGAATTATGAAAAGGACTTTATGTTCATTCATTTTAACTCTTTTTTTCATTGCATGCAATGAAAACAATGATGCCCTCAATGAGGGTGAAAAGCTTGCTGATGATTATTATATGGGCAGTTACCGTTATCACGGGATTGATTACTGGTCTGAAATAATCATCAGTGACCATACATACAATGAAAGACCTTCCGGCGGATATTATTATCAAAAACCTTACAATTGTTTAACTGCCGGCACTTATTCTGTTCATGGTAACAAACTGACCTTTGTATCGGATCCTTATCCGTTTGAAGATATTCTTGAACCCTGTGATCCTGATGTGTTATTGACCGGAGAATATCAGATCAATTGCATCAGCAATGACTCCCTTATTTTTGAAAGAGGAACAGGTAATGATCGAATCGTGTATTACCTGGAAAGACTATTTGTTGATATTGCCTTGGATAAAACATATTAGCGGCTGATGATAATGGCTATGATCTGACCGGCCGTTGATACTAATAATAAAATATTTACTTTTGTTTATTATACTATCGGTCACCGAAACAGTGGCATGATGATCCGAATCCCTGCTCAGTGACAGATACCGATAGCAATTGGCTGTAAAAACAACCTGATGCAACTCATGGAAATCCTGCAATTGATATTGAAATGGTAATGTTAACCAAGTATTTTGCTCCTCTAAAATTAAAAGGTTATTTGACTGTAATCGGATTCATTATCATTGGATTCGGCTGGCTTTTAATTGATCAACTTTTTTTGTCTGAGACCTATCAGCGCTTTATTGCTTTATTTATTTTAATTTTCATATTGAATTATTTACAATTTGTCATAAACAGGCCAATTCATGTGTTCCATTATGCAAACTCAATAGCAATAGTAACCGTATCGTTCATAGTTATTGTTAGTTTGATAATGCATGTTATTGTTCACAATGATTTTACTTATAAGTCTGTCCTGATCTGGATAATTACCGCATTATTGCCCTATCTGACAGGATTTCTGTATATAAAAACAAAAAAAATATGCATGCACAATAACTACTATACAATATGGCACCGACAAAAACATACGAGAACTTTCCGATAGGGATTGTGATCTTATCCAATTTCGTTTCATTTGCTATATACGGATTTGGCTTTCTTATCATCTTCCGGTTAGGATTGATCTTTGCCCTTATTTATATGCTTTATGTTTTACTGTTTGAATTCAGACTGATACGATACCATTGCACCAACTGTTTTTATTGGGGCAAGACCTGTGGATTCGGAAAGGGCAGGCTCAGCTCATTGTTATTTAAAAAGGGGGATAGTTCAAAATTCTGCAACAAAAAAATGACCTGGAAAGATATGATCCCTGATATTTTGATCTCGCTGATACCCTTAATTGTCGGGATTGTTCTATTATTCCTGAAATTTGATCTTATTTTGTTATCTTTTCTGGTATTGCTTCTTTTATTAACGACATTCGGCAATGGTTTTATCCGTGGCACAATGACCTGCAGATATTGCAAACAGAAAGATCTGGGTTGCCCGACAGATGAGTTATTCAATAAAGAAAGATGAAAAATAATCAACTGCAATCAACAGTAGGTATAAAAAAATTGTCGGGACAATGATCAACTTCCGCTAAACCTGGCGTTCCAACAAGTAGCTCTTTGGTGAATGTGACTCGTCCTAACACTTTTAAGAGCGGTATACCCGACCGCCAGCCTTTCCGATAAACCGGGACAAGATGTGCAAAAACTTCTCTCAATTGTTTATCACCTTCTGTCTTTGAAATTCAATGGAACATTGGTATTGATTTACTTATTTTCCACGCCAATGAACAAAAATCATGAATCATAAGCAGAGATCAGACCGGAATCAGATGTTCATGTTCAGTTTGGAAAGTGTTATGTAATCATTCATGATTATTTTGCTAGCTTTCAAATTATGAATTATGCCGATTTATATTTTGAACATTGAACGGCTAGTTAATGTATTCTGTCAACGTATATGATGGAATTTGCTCTGATGGACCTGATACAAAAAGGTGATGCCACAAATCTAAATTAATTAATAAAAGAATTTTGGTTGGAT
>CAZWFM010000172.1:0-4944 GCA_964633185.1 uncultured Bacteroidales bacterium
CTGCTATAGGATACGGGCGCACATTTTTTATCGGATTGCTTTATTCATTTGATAAATTATGATATCAATGAAATTCTATTTTAAATACATAGTATTGTTATTCATGCTCGTATTTCCTGTAGCATGTTTTGAGGAAGATGAAAGGGTTTTACCATATCCTGGCGAAGTAATAACCATCTATGAAGATATAGAGATCTATCAGAGTTATTTTGATTTTGAAACCGAAAGAGTAGTATGTTCATATGCAGTTGATGCATGGCATCTGGGATTTGAATGTGGAAATGAAGGCTGGCATATTTTGGTAAATTCGGGGGCAAACTGGTTTTTATGGAATTCACAACAAACCGATATTGATGCAGTACTGACCTATCCGGAAAATGATTTATGGGCCTATGACAATCAATCTGCTTACCCCGATTCCACGGCAGTTGGCAACTGGGTCAATATTCAGGCAGAAAACAGGATCTATACCAACGAAATTTATCTTCTTGGCCGGTATTCATCGGGGAATTACTCTGATCTGGTGCGACTCCGGTTTATTGAAGTGGAAAATTCATATTATAGATTTATCTACAAAAATGAAAGTGCCGAAGATACAGTTACCGTTCACAAATCTGACACGGCCAATTTTGTTTATTATTCTTTCCACACGCAATCGCAGGTAGATATTGAACCTGATAAATCAAAATTTGATTTGATGTTCGGACCATATTACGATCTTGCTACCCAGTTTGGTATTACAATACCATATCTTGTACGCGGTGTGCTTCTTAATACAGGGTATACAACGGCCATTCTTGATTCAATCAGATCGTATAACGAAATTGATTATGAGACACTGGATAATTATCGTTTATCAGCAGAACGTGATATTATCGGATACCAATGGAAAGATGTAAGTGTGAACACATCGGCGGGAGTGGCTACCTATACAGTGAAACCAAATTATACGTATGTTATCAGAACTTCAGATGATAAGTATTACAAACTTCGCTTTTTAAGTTTCAGCATTGATGGTATTTCAGGCCACCCGAGGTTTGAGTTCAAAGAGTTGAAACCTGTTTTATAGAAGGATTAAAAGTTAAGTTTTTCTTTCAGATTTTTAAAACCGCTTTTGCTTATTTTTACTGAAGGGCCTTCTTTAAGTTTGGCTATATAGCTGTCCTTCCCGTAAGGTTCCAAACGTTCTACCTGGTCGAGCCTGATAATGTATGAACGATGCACACGCATAAAATCTTTGGGATTGAGATGTTGTTCAAAATACTTCATGGTTGCCTGTTTAAGATGTTTTCCTTCCAAAGTGTATATCATAACGTAATCATCCTGGGCTTCGAGATAACGGATCTTATCAACCGGAATAACATGAATTTTATGGTTTGATTTTACAACAACACGTTCAATGATCTCATCCAGCGGATTATGAGCAAGTTTATCAATATTTTTATCGGGAGGGATATTGTTATTGATCCGGTTCAGAGCCTTATTGAGAGAATCCAGCAGTCTTTCTTTGGAAAAAGGTTTCAGAAGATAATCTACCGCATTTAGTTCAAAGGCCTTTATGGCATATTGATTAAAGGCTGTTGTAAAAATAATTTCCGGTTTTTCATCCAGAATTTCAAGCATCTCAAAGCCATTTAATTTTGGCATTTGAATATCGAGAAACACCAGATCAGGATTTAGGTCCTGAATGGCTTTAATTCCTTCAAATCCATTTTCACATTCGGCAATGATTTCTACTTTATTGTTGTCTTTGAGATAATTCTTGATCAATTCTCTTCCAAGTTCTTCATCTTCTATGATAATTGCCTTAATTGTTTTCATAAGAATGTAGTTTTTCTTACCTGTTATTTCATAAAGTTAAAACTGTTTACAGATCTTGAGGAAAAAACAAAGTAATAGCAAATGTATTCTCATTTTGAGAGATCTTCACCAGATCATCTCTGCCATATTGTATTTTCATTCTGCCGGTAACATTTCGTAATCCTATACCTTCTCCTTTTTTTGTTACAAAATCCGGATTGTAATCATTTTTAATCACTACTTCCAGCAAATTATCTGAACATTTGGATTTAATGAATATATCGGATTGATCCGTACTTTCGTAAATTCCATATTTTACAGCATTCTCCATGAGCGGTTGCAGTATGAGTCCCGGCAATAAATATTTATTACAATTATCAGCGATATCTCTTGTGACATTTAATCTTTTACCAAACCTGATCTTTTCAATTTTAAGGTACCTGTCGATGTTATTTAGTTCTTTTTCAAATGTTGTCAGGGATTCATCTTTATGAGAAAGGGAGTACCTTAGAAAGTCCGACAGATTGATAACCATATCCTGGGCCTTTTCAGGACTTATCATGGATAAAGAGCTGATGCTGTTCAGGCTGTTAAAGAGAAAATGAGGATTGATCTGAAATTTTAAGGAAGTAAGTTCAGATTCTTTTATCAATGCTTTTAATTCTGTCTCTCTGATCAGTTTTTCTTTGAAATTGTTGTAATAGATCAAAAAATAGTAGATAGAGGCTATTAAAACATAGAATAAAAAACCGAGACCTCCCCGCAAAGGCAAAGAATCATTCAGGTGCTGAAGGTATTCTGAAGAATCCGGGAAAGCCGCTGACAGGATTAAAAAAGAAATCCATAACCACAGACCCACAGCCAGTGATGCAGCAGCTAAGTGATTTGTTAAAAAGTTAACCAGTTTATTTTTTTCGATATCTGTAAAATATACGGGATACCAGATACCAATTCCAAAAAATGCAAAAAACAGATTAAATAGAAGACTTTCAGAAACAGAAATAACAATGCCAAAGTCGTACAAATAGCTAAGTATGAAAATGTGCAAAGCACATACAACAAACCAGATAATGATATACCCAATTAAAAACTGCCTGTTTTTCAGAATGGGGTGAAGCACGGTGGTTGAATGATTTAGATTTGTAGTGCTTATTAATAGCTCTTGATCTCGCCTCCGCCAAAAATCAATATTCCTTTGATGATGAGCTCAGATTCGGGATTTGTATCATCATTTTTCGGAAGTATTCTGTGCTTATCAGAAAAGCCGCCAAAAATAGATACTGCATTGATCTTGATATCCCAATCTTCAGGAACAACCAACTTCATTCCACCAAACAGGGCAAATACTTCAACGTAATTTTTCCCCGGGGCAAGTTTTGCCCTTGCAAGATTGAAATTTGATCCTCCAAAGACTGCGAATATTTTTCCTCCTTTAAAATTTTGGGATACAATGGTCCTTTCACCTCCTCCAAAAAAAGCGACTTCATCAATCAAATCTTCGTTGCTCAAATTTTTTTTTTCAATATTAGGAGGATCGAACTTTCTTTTGAAGAGTATCATGACCCCTGCTAAGATCAGGATACCCGGGAAAAATACCTGCCAGAAATTGAAATGGAAATCAAAAAAATCTCTCAGGTATAATGTTCCTCCCACAAGGAGTAAAATAATCCCTGGCCCTTTATGTTCATGTGAAAACAGAAAAACAAATCCCAGTGCAACCAGTATTACTTCCCATCGCAGAAGATAATGCTTCAATTCATAACTCAATATTCCAAGGTTACTCAGAAGCAATGCCATACCTGCTGCTAATATTATAAATCCGACAAGAATCCTTTTTTGTGTATGATTTTGTTCCATCGCAAGACAATTTTGTTTATGACGTAAAAGTATAACTACATTTATTTCTGGTAAACAGATATTCGGTAAAGGGTCTTTTTTTATCGGTAAAAGCGAGAATATATGTTTGGGGATACATTAATAGGCTTTTATTATTTTTTGAATTTCTTTTTGATTTTGCACAGTGGTTATCTGAACCAGGTAAATACCGGGAGTAAGATCATTCAAAGGTATTGAATAAAGCTGTTCATTCTATTAGAACCTAAATATAACATTAATAATCAGGTAATGAAATTTTTATTGGATGAATAAGGAAGTGGGACGGAAGACCGAAGACTGAAGTCGGAAGAAAGAAGATGAGAAAATGAGAAAGTGAGAAGGAGAGTGTTTTGAGCTGGATGCTGGAACTTGTTTCTGGTTACTGGTTGCTGGTTTTTCCGTTGTCACAATGAATTGTTTAACCGGGAGTTTGCGTTTCATAGGTTGTTAAAATCCTGAATAATGTGGGCAGATGAAATGATTCTGAATTATATATACCCTCGAGACTGTCTTAACAGGGATGAATTTTAATCCGGCCACGAAGTCCCAAAGGCTCAAAGAAATCACAAAGCCTGGTTATAATCCCATATTACTTAGTGAGTACTTTGGGATTTAGTGCCTTTGTGGCAAATTTTCTAAACTCCTAAACTTCTAAACTCAACAATATATGATTAACTGATGAACTGGTTAACTGATGTTATATAAAAAGCATTTCGTCAGTTGATTATCTTCATTTCACCAACCGAGCTTGCGAGCTCGACGTAGTCAATTCATCGATTCCACAATTAATCAATTTCTAATAACCCAACAAGCTCATAACCTAATAACCTAACTCAAAACTCCAAACCCTAAACTTCCTAACCTTTTATCCTTACTTCGCTTTTCCCTGGTTGGCGACAGATTCCATTGCTTTTTTTACTTCCTCGGGATCGCCCAGGTAATAGTGTTTGACCGGTTTCAGTTCATTATCCAGTTCATATACCAGGGGCATACCGGTTGGGATATTCAATTTCAGTATTTCTTCTTCACTCATATTATCGAGGTATTTTACAAGTGCCCTCAGGCTATTCCCATGTGCTGCAATAATGACTCTTTTCCCAGATTTTATAACAGGAGCAATTGCATCGTGCCAGTAAGGAAGAAACCGGGCAACCGTATCTTTAAGGCTTTCTGTAAGCGGCAGATCGGTTTCCGGAACATCCTGATAAATCCGAAGTTTTCCGGGATAGCGATCATCTGTTTCTTCAAGAGGAGGAGGTGGAATATCAT
>CAZWFM010000173.1:0-4942 GCA_964633185.1 uncultured Bacteroidales bacterium
ATCCAAGACTCTGAATGTTGATGAAATCCTCTTTCGTATATTTGGTAAATTGTATTTGGCGGGGTCCGGATGTTTGAAACCAATTTGTTACATTTACTCCACGATGAAATGGAATCTGTGAACTTCCGTTCTTAACAATAAAAATGCTGACTAAGAAGCATAAAAAGTAAAATTTCTTCATGTTTAGGAATATACGAAAAACCGGAAGAAAATAATAACTTTATCTGTAAATAGTTAACGACTATATTTTGTAAATGGTTTCATTCTACTTGGCATTTTACTACATTTGGTCTTTATATGAATTTCACCAGGTAATCATCAATCAAATTCAGGTTATGAAACGAACATGAAAATTTTTTGCAAGGTTTTTATGGTAAAAATTTTAAAAAAATGAAAAGAAACAGTATACATTCAATTGCTTTTCTCCTATGCCTAATGTTTTGTTTATCAAGAGTCTATGCTCAGGAAAAAATTTCCTGGCTGCAGGATTATACTTCAGAAATTCATGCGGGATCCTATACATACCAATACAATTACTCCACTCTTGAAAAAGACTGCAAAATTAAAATCGATGAAAAAAAGACAAACAATAAAGGAGTTGAGAGCACAATATCACATGTTTTTTATTTATCAGATATCAGCCCTTCTTCACTTAGTTTTCAATCTTCCGGTAAAGTGCTGAAAATCTCCATGGAAACAGTGCAATCTCAAAAATTTATCAGTTTGTATGAAGGGGATGAATTTGAAAGCTATACAAATGAAGTATCTGTTTATACAGATGAGGTGGATAAAGCCAGGGAGATGATTGAAACCTTTCTGTCTCATATCGAAACATGCAAAGACAATGAAAAAACGTGGACATCGACTCAGGAAGCTTTTGACTGGTTAATTCAAACGATAGGTGAATCCAGAAAAAGCGGAACAATTTACCAGCAAAAATTCAACAGAGCCAGTAAATCATTTCTTGCCTTATTAGAGTCTGAAACAACTGATAGTAAAGGAATTCGTCAGGTGAATCAATATACATTTGATCTCAATGATATTGACGCGGATAACATAAAGCTTGAAATATCAGGTATAACACTAAAGATCAATTTACCGGTAAAAGAAAAGCAGAACTATGTTCAGGTCAAATCAGACAATGGAAAAATAAATTACACAAAAGATTTAGACATATATATTGATGATGTTGAGGATGCACGAAACAAAATAAACGCTTTAAAATACCTTATCTCGAATACGGAAGTTCACAGAACAGATTTTGCTGAATACAATCAGGCTATGCTGTTCGTGAAAGAAAACCTGAAAGAAGTTGTTGTTGTTTCAAATACACTTCTGCAATCGCTTTCTTTCGAAGATTCACCATCCGGTTTGGTAAGTTTTAAAGTCAATAAAACTGATTCCAAAGGAATTTCAAATGAAGAATTGTCAGAATTTTATCTTTGCGATATTGCGGATGTCAATCTGACAGTAAGTTCAGGTAATGCCTATATCACCCTTGAGACAATAGACAGGCTCAAATACATTAAGCAATCTATTCATGGTGAACTTAGCTCCTATTCAAACAATCTGGAGATATATACAAGTGACATTGATGAAGCAAGAGATCTTATTCATGCAATGGTTTTTGCACAAAAAAAATGCGACGTTGGATTGCTGAAGTATGATGATATGGAGTTCACTAAAGGATGGCTCAGCAGCAATCTGGAAGAAATCGCATTCGATTCGGAAACAATACGGCAACAAATGGCAGTTGCTTCCACAGAAGGAAATAAAATCGAATTGAAGCTGATCAAATCGGCCGAGGGTAGCACCCCTGTTGATGAAACATTTGAAATTTATCCTGAGGATCTTTCAATGGAAGATGTTGGAATTGAAATTTCGGGAAAGAAATTGTCTGTTCCTCTTTCCACAGGGAAGTTGAAGTACATAAAATCTTATTCAGATGGCGAAATTCAGATTTACAATAAATCTTCCGAGGTATTATTTAATGATGTGAAGAAAGCAAAAAATTTCATTGCTGCGATTCATTTTATCTATCAAAACTCAAGATCTGAAGATCATTCTTTTGCCGACGAAAAAACTGCTTTTGATTATTTAAATAACTCCATAGGGAAAGTAGAGATTTCAGGTACTATTTATGATCAGAAAATTAAAAGAGATAATGAAAACAAATGCAAGTTAACCTATTCCTGTTCTCAAACTGACAGTAAAGGTACAACCACTGAATTTGCATTTGAATTTCAAATTTCAGATATAGATGCTGATCATTCTTCCATTGCAATATCAGGAAAAGAATTAAAGGTAAATCTTAATACCAGGGAAAAAGAAAAATTAATAAAGCCATATAGAGAAGGAGAAGCAAGTAATTTTATTTATGGTTTCGATATCTATACTGATGACATCCTGACAGCTAAAAAAATTATTACCACCTTTGATATACTAGCCAAACAATGCAAATAAGGAGGTTTTTTCTCACTCATTCATTCATTACATAACAAAAGGCAATACGGCTTTTCTTTTTGCCGGATACTGATCAAAATGACTTCTGTACGACAGACCCGGTAAGCTCCAAACCAGAATTGCAAACCCTCCCCATTCAATTATTTCTCCCAGGAAATTTGGACAGGAAACAAAGTTAAACAATCCGCCATAAGGGATTTTATAGCCGTTTGCGCTGCTTTTTCTTAAGTCAATCAATATTTTATCGTGGTATTGGTTGATAACAAAGCCTGAAACGAAAACAAGCAACCCAATACTGATTCTAATAGTAACAGTCCAGCTAAATGAATACCGGGGAGCAAAAAAAGCAAACCAATATCCATTTATTAATCCATTAATCAGGTTAAAAAAGATGGCAAAAGCTACAATAACCATCGGCATTTTCTTGCCCCGTGTATGAATTCTGAAAGGAAACACCACCACCCTGTGAAAGTAATGTGCAATCCATAAAAATGCAGCCATGCTGACCAAAACATTTTTCAGATCACCTGAATTCAAAACAAAATACAGGGGTATAAAAAGTGCAGGTGCTTCCATAATGAACCAACCCAGACTGTTGTTCATCATAGGGCCCCAATGTGTTGTTGTATGCCTGCCGTAGGGAGCGGTCACTTTAAGAAGCAACAAAAAAATTATGATGCCCAGACCAATCCATGCATATACAACATTTGAAAATAATTCCTGAGTAATCATATTATTTGATAATACGAGTTATATTTCGAACTCACGTTATTTAAGTAAGTCTTCCTGTTCGTACCATTTGAAAGTATCTGCAAGCGTTTCTTCAAGCGGACGGGGATGATAACCGAATTCTTTGGCAGCTTTCCCCGAGGATATCTCTTTCGGTGAATGTTTTAAAATATCAAGCGATTCCTTTGTATAGAGTGGATGTTCATTTCTTAAGCTTGCATACAATGCAATAAAGGGCCTTCCGATGCGAGCCAGAAACATAGGTACTATATACTTTGGAGTTTTTTTGTTGCACACTCTCCCGATCATTTCAGAAAGTTCTTTCAGCGTACAATAATGACCTGCCAACAAATAGCGTTCTCCGCTTCTACCTTTCTCAGCAGCTTTGACAGCACCATCAACAACATCCCTGACATCAACCCAGTCATAGCCTCCGTTGATCAGCATAGGAAGTTTATTTAAATAGATCTTCTTTAATGCCTGTCCAAGGTAAGAGCCCTGATAATCGTAAGGACCAACCACTGCTGTAGGATTAACGATTACCGCATACAATCCTTTTTCTGCAGCTTTCATAACAATTCTTTCACCATCTGCCTTTGAAAGATCATAAATCATTTTTTTTTTGTTAACAAGGGGCCGGTTTTCATCAAGAATCCGATCAAGAGGATAAGCATCCAATGCATGTATGCTGCTAAAATGAACCAGTTTTTTTACCTTCTTTTCAATGCATGTGTTCACAAGGTTTTGAGTACCCTGAACATTTGTTTTGTATACAAGTTCCCTGTCCCTTTTATCAATCGCAATCTTTGCTGCAAGATGATACACAACATCAACACCTTCACATAAATTATTTAATGAATCCATAGCAAGCAAATCTCCTTTGACAATTTCAAGCTTTATCTTTTTAAGGTCGTTTTCAAATTTATGTACCAAAACTTTTGTATGGATTCCCTTTGAAACCAATTCCCTGGCCAGACAGTTTCCTATATGACCACTGGCCCCTGTTATTGCTACTCTCATAAATTGGTATGCTATTCGTGAAGCAACAGATCAAATAAAAATGAAGGCATTAAAATACAACAAATATGTTTTGTGTCACCAAGTCTTTGAATTTTTTATTCACTCATTATCTAAGGAATAGGATCATAGAAATTATTCCATTATGTTTTATGAATAATCAAACCAAAATTGCAATACGATTTACAGGGTTCTATCCTGATAATAAATTCCCTGTTGGGTGAATTCATAAAAATGAATGTGAATAAGTGTATTGGTAACTGATTTTTGCCTGCCATTTCATCTTTACACATATAAATTATGTATTGAAATAGAGAAATTTAGAAGATTCTTGATAAAATGAAGAATTGTAGCAAACACCGCTATTTGTATTTCATCAGAAAGGCTTTTAATGCTTTCCAGTATTGATCACTTTCAGGAAAAGCATTCCACAGTGCTTTAGCACCGTGTTTTCCTCCAGTTTCAGGTAGAAAATATGTTTTACTCTGAACAGGTATGGCCTCGTAAATCTTTAGCCAGTTGTCCTGTTCTGTCAATGATGAAGTGATAAAAACCGGACATTTAATTTTTGAGGCAGAGGTCTGAATTATATCTCTGCTCCATCCGAATTTTGAGAAATATTCGCCAGGTGAAAAGGCAATAACTCCCGAAATGCCATTCGGGAAATCACTCGCCAATTTTAACGCAAGCGAAGAGGAATAAGAACTGCCAAAAAGAAATATCTTCGTTCCGG
>CAZWFM010000174.1:0-4929 GCA_964633185.1 uncultured Bacteroidales bacterium
CCTCATAACGTTCCTGGGCAATGTATTTAAAAAAGGAATCAATATATTCTTCAGGCGAATTTTGAGAGTAACAAAAATAAGTCGAACTAAAAAATAAGGCAAGAATAATTAGTATAGTTCTCATTGTATTGTAGTATTAAAATATGAATGAAATAAAGTCTAAGAATTTTCTAATTCTGATTCTGTGGTTTTGGTTTTCTTCGTACCAGTTTTTTCCCTTTTGTAAATTTATAGTATACTTTCGTATGACCTGTTTTTTTCCTGTGCATTATTAGTCCTTTATACCCTGTGGCCAGAAGTCCGAGAAAACCACTTTCGGGAATTTCCAGTTTCTTTCCTTTTTCATCTGTAAAATCGACATTCAGATTATATAGCTGATTGACAAATTTTTCTGAGATGGTATTTGTTGGCTTTTTTTTTGAAGCAGGAGGTTTGTTCATAATTTACTGGTATTGAAAAAAATGCCGGCTGGGCCGGCATTGACTGCGGATTGTTATAATTAATTCTTGATAAATTTTCCGGAGACAAATTGTTTTTCATTCGTGTATATCCTGATCGTATACACACCCGGTGCAAGATGATCCACATTCAGCGGTTCATTCAAAACGTGCTCTTTTGAATAAACAACACTTCCGGCAGTGTTGATTATTGCGATGTTTGCTTCACTCTTCAATGTAAGATTGAGTACATCATCTACCGGATTAGGATACAATTCAATTCCTGCATCGCTGAGATTATCTTTAACTCCGGTTTCTATATTGTGTACAACAAATTCAGTTGCAGCACTACCGACAACCATGGTATTGCTCTGAACTGCCCCGGCAGGAAGTTCAACAGTAACAATTCCTTCCTCTGCAGCAGTTATTTGAACTGTATACTCTTCACCGGGTGTAACTACTGATACTCCCGTAGCCGAACCACCGGTAACCACAAAATCTTCAGGTCCTAAGTTTTCAACAGGTTGATCAAAGGAAAGGCCGATCTCAGGCGTAAGGGTCTCATAAAATACCTCGTTGTTAAATATCGGGGTTAAAAAACCTGTGACAATTCCTTCATTAGCATCTGTTTTGTATGCCCAGTCGATAATAGTCAGGGGACTAAGCTTACGGGGCAGGTTCACTCTTATCCAGCCATAATGCTGACTGGCACCAATCATAAATCTGACCCCAACATATTTGTCTTCTCCAACAAAATCTCCGATCCCATCACTATTAGTATAGGTATATCCCGGAGCAGTAACGTTAATATAGGATCCGTATCGTAAAATTGCCGGCCAGCCCATTCCATTCGCATTGGACCACTGAGTCTGAGCAGCATTGACAGGGGAATTTGAGTTAAGCCCGTGAGCTATTGTACGTGAAGTATACACAGCATCCTGGTGGATCATCCAGCTATTGTAAGTATCTGTTCTTGCATTGAAAACCCCTCCCCAACCAAAGGCATAAAATAGGTTGTAAACGCCCATTACAAATGAAGTAGTCGATCCGTACAGAAGGAATACAAAATCGTCCACTCCATCATCATTGATATCAAGGTATTCGAAATTCACCAGGTCAATCTCAATATTCTGTGGTCCTGAATATTCAACCTGCCCATGAGCTACTGATCCCAGTGTTAACAAGGCACCTGCAGCCGATACATAACCTGTAAGGCGAGAATTAAGGTTTTGCGTAGAATTTCTTTTCATTGTGTAAAGTTTTATAATGTGATTATGTAATTGCCAAATTCAGAAACTTAAAGTAACAAAAATAATTTGTGTATTCCAATTTTTTTCTTACAGGGATATCTTGACTTTCTCTGTATTCATTCAGAAAGAATATAAATAGGATCATTATCAGGTTTTTCTGATCAAACGAATAAAAAAAGAGGCTGTCTAAAAAGGTAAGACTTTAAAAATAGCCACTAAGTCACGAAAACTCAAAGAATTCACAAAATCCTGTTTTTCAATTATATATATAACTTTGTGTGTACTTTGTGTTTTGGTGCCCTGGTGGCGAAATTTCAACTTTTGAGACAACCCCTTGAATGAGGGTTGTTATAATTAATTCTTGATAAATTTTCCGGAAACAAATTGTTTTTCGTCAGTGTATATTCTGATCGTATATACGCCGGGGACAAGATGATCCACATTCAGTGGTTCATTTAAAACGTGCTCTTTAGAATAAACAACACTTCCGGCTGTGTTGATTATTGAAATGTTTGCTTCATTCTTTAGTGTCAGATTGAGAACATCATCTACCGGATTCGGATACATTTCAATGCCTGCATCGCTAAGATTATCCGTAACTCCGGTTTCTATATTGTGGATTACAAATTCCGTTACAGCACCGCCAACGGCCATATCATCACTCTGGACTGCCCCTGCGGGGAGCTCAACAGTAACAATTCCTTCTGCTGCAGCAGTTATTTGTACAGTATACTCTTCACCGGGTGTAACTACCGATATTCCTGTGGCCGAACCACCGGTAACAACAAAATCTTCCGGCCCTAAGTTTTCAACGGGCTGATCAAAGGAAAGACCGATTTCGGGAGTAAGCGTCTCGTAAAATATCTCGTTGTTAAATACCGGGGTTAAGAAGCCTGCAACAATCCCTTCACCGGCATCTGTTTTGTAAGCCCAGTCTATAATCGTTATAGGATTAAGCGAATGAGGCATGTTCACCCTTATCCAGCCATAATGCTGACTGGCGCCTATCATAAACCTGACCCCCACATATTTATCTTCATCAACAAAATCACCGATTCCAGTGCCAATAGTATAGCTGTATCCGGGAGCCGTAACGTGAACATAGAAGCCGTATTGTAAAACCCCCGGCCAGTCCATTCCATTCGCATTGGACCACTGAGTCTGAGCAGCATTTACAGGGGAATTTGAGTTAAGCCCGTGAGCTATAATTCGGGAAGTATAAACATCATCCTGGTGTATCATCCAGCTATTGTAAGTATCTGTTCTTGCATTGGCAACCAATCCGGCACCACCGATAGAAAATATATGGTAGACGCTTGTTACAAATGATGTACTAAATCCATACAGAACGAATACAAAATCGTCTACTCCATCGTCATTGATATCAAGGTATTCAAAATTCAACATGTCAATTTCAATATTCTGCGGACCGGAGTATTCGACCTGCCCATGAGCTACTGATCCCAGTGCTAACAAAGCACCAGCAGCAGAGACATACCCTGAAAGGCGGGCATTAAGGTCAAGAGTAGATTTTTTTTTCATAGTGTAGAGTTTATAATTATAGACAATATCGGTATTCTTTTATTAAAGTAACAAAAAATTTCAGTGTTTTCCAATTCATGTTTTATGCCTAATGTAAAATAATGATCTCTACTCGTCAGAGGTGTTAATTATAACTTACTGATTTATAGCTCAACTCCTGTTAAAGAATTGCAACCAGCCTTTGAGAACCCAACGAAGCTGACACGCGTATACAACATGCACATGGGTTTATTACGTAATGTATATAATTATAAACATGAATGAAATTAGAAAAAA
Source organism: uncultured Bacteroidales bacterium (assembly GCA_964633185.1). Classification (GTDB taxonomy): domain Bacteria; phylum Bacteroidota; class Bacteroidia; order Bacteroidales; family UBA10428; genus UBA10428. Next base: position 3,506 of record CAZWFM010000174.1, read on the forward strand.
ATGCCGGCTGGGCCGGCACAGAAAAAGAAAAGTATAGAATATTTATTGCTTCACAAATTGTTTTGTAATAAACTGATTATTTTGTGTATTTACCCGGATCAGGTAGATGCCAGGAGCAAAACCGTGCACATCAATTGTTTCGTTCAGCACCCTGTCTTTTGAATACACAATACTTCCGGCAGAGTTAAGTATGGATATATACGATTCTGATGCCAGGGTAATAGTAAGCATATCATCAGCCGGATTAGGATACAGTTTCATCTGTTTATTTGCTTCATTATCTGCGACATCAGTCTGAACATTATGAACAACAAACTGTGTCTGGGCTCCTCCGACAACCATTTCTTCACCAACAACAACATTCGGAGGCAAAGCTACCTTGATTATTCCTTCTTCATCAGCAGTTACTTCAACCAGGTATTCCTCACCGGCAGTGACAACAGTAACTCCCGTAACCGATCCGTTCTCCACTTCAAAATCACCAGCAGAAGGATCCTGAACAGGATGATTGAACGATAATCCTATCTCGTTAACAAGGCTGGTATAAAACTCCTCGTTCTCAAAAACAGGAATGTCAAATCCCGTAAATATTCCTTCGTCTGGAACTGTATTGTAAGCCCAGTCCACAATTTCCAATGGTTGGATAAAATCACCGAGGGAAGCCCTTATCCAGCCGTAATGTATGTCTGTACCGATATGGAAACGAACTCCTATATAACGGGTTTCACCAATAAAATCACCTCCCTGAATTCCTCCGGAAATAGTCCCGTAAGTAGAACCCCAATAATACCAGCCATCTTTATAGCCTAACGCACCCGCCCAGTCCGGAGAATTTTCCGCCCACCAGTAAGTTTGCCCCGAACTTACAGGAGCATTGGAGTTCAGTCCGTTTACAACAGGATAACTCGTTGCAAAATCACTCAAATAAGTAGTTTTGACCAGCCAGCTATTGTACCCGTCGGTCAATGGATTAATAATAACACCATATCCTTCATCTATATATTTATAAATAAAACTGGGGCCAGAAGTGGCAAAATAGCCGTCTGCGTCAATAACGAAAACAAAATCAAGTTCTCCATCCCTGTCCATATCCAGCAGATGGTAATCACCAATATCTACTTCGATATCCTTAATTCCCGAATAGGCAACCTGTGCATTGACAGAAGGATTTAAAGCCAGCATTGCTCCTGCAGTAGCCGTATAACCCGCTAAACGGGCTGCAAGGTTTTGATTGTCTGTTTGTTGGTTATTCATAGTAAGGCAGTATAATTGATTATATATTAAAAGATTAAGATTACAATACTACAATATAGAAAAAATAATTGAAAGCCGGAAGAGATTATTAACAATATGTGCAGAAATTACCCTCAATTGGCGAGTACTTACGGAGGTTGTATGAAAATAAAAAAGTTGAAACACATGCT
>CAZWFM010000175.1:0-4911 GCA_964633185.1 uncultured Bacteroidales bacterium
TATCCAGTATCAGAGGGCTATGCCCCCTGTTTTGATCTTTCAGGCTTTCAGCCTGTTTCATATAATAACAACTTTAATTTGAAACAAGGATTTCGATAATAAATACAGATTTTTATTTTTAACTCATCCTAGCTTACTATAAGGTGAAATTTACCCCCTTCGGGGAAAGATTATTACCTATTCCATATTATCCGTCCCAATTGTCGGGACGGTTATTCCTATCTGACCCTTTCAGGGTCATATGTACATTTAGGTACTGCATTAAGGAAAGCAAGAAAAAACCTCCGGTATATTGCCGGAGGTTCTTTAAAAAAATTGTAATAGCAGGGAATTATGTATTATCAAACTCTGACTTATGGTTATTTATTGTCAATCACTACCAGTTTTTCACTAAAAAGTATATTTTTCTCATCAAAGAGTGTAACGATATACAGGCCTGAATCAAATCTTTCCAGGGGCAGATGAATCAGTTGTTCACCAGGGTTCAGCTTTTTACTGTATAGTACCCTTCCTGTATAATCGGTTAGTTTTACGATCGCGGATTTCCTGAGTTGTTCTTTCAGGCTTACAATAACATAAGTATATGCCGGATTCGGGTAAAGATCCATCCTGTTTGCATCACCGGATTCCATATCCTCAACACCATTCACCCCATAAGGATTAATGATCTCAGCCTGATAGACTTCTTTGGTCATATCATCCTGTATAAATGCCACAACGCGCAGTTCCTCATCATCGAACACATCCTGGAAAAACCAGTCGAAGGTCATGAATTCCTTATCACCAGTGCTCCAACTACGATTCAATGAAGTACCCTGCGAATTGGGCAACATATCCCTTACAACGCTTTCAAAACGGTCTTCCCCGTTTGCGCCGATCACATCCTTGATCAGTCGTTCTATTACAACCACATATACAGTTAAGGCTTTTTCTTCAACATCTTCTGCCGCCTCCACCTCCAGATTTACAGTCAATGAATTATCTCCCAGTATTGTATTCATGTCGAAAAGAAACCGATTATCGTACAATACAGATAATGTAAGATCAATTTGTTCCAGTTTTTCCTCCCTGTAGTTTACCAGATAATCAGGATTTCCGTTCCTGCCACCGTCAATAAACGCATAAGGAACATTTGATAAGCTGTAATAATATTCTCTGGTATCCGGAGGCCCCTGGTTGAGGTAATAAAAAGTATCTGCCCCGGGATACCCCATGTGGTACTGAATATCGATTATATCCTCAAGGTTCCCGTTACTATTTACCAATGTATTGAATTCTTCGTTAATGCGCGCGCAAAGCGTATCCCCTGCATTGGTAAAATGCTCGATCAGGACTTTCTTTGTCCGTTCTCCCACCCAGATATTATCAAATGCAAATCCGTCACGCTCTGTAATATATCCATCAGGAGCTCCGTATGCAATCCGGAATCTCACTATTTGCTCACCTTGCAGTATATCCAGCTTATGCCTGCATTCCACCCAGTTGGCATCTTTTTTGTTCGTCCAACCCAAGCCTTGTCCTCCCGGAATTCCTTGTATGTTGTATTCGTTATACCAGTAAATACCGTCTCCTTTTGCCCCAACCTCGAACCAATGCTCACCATTATCCAGAGTGTACTGTAAAACAGCTCCGTCAACAGGAGGGACAGAAGAAGCAAATGCTCTCCAGATATCCATCTTTATCATGGGACGGTTTGATCCTGAAAAATCATAACAGGGACTTACTACGTAGGATTGTTCCCCGTTAAGAACGTTTTGAACATCGGTATACCAGGCTTTCGTTCCGGCTTCGGCATTGAACGTCTCGCCCAGAGGTCTGCCGAATTTCCAGCTGTTTATTCCTTCCTGGTTCACCGCATAGGAATACCAGTCCGATCTTCCGTCGGTAAAATCTTCGGCATAGGGGGATTCGAAAACCGGTATGATGGGTTTCAGAATTAAGTCTTTATTGATGGTGTCAAAACACCCGTTTTCCGACCCGATAATATACCTGACCGGATAAGTATTCATTTCATCAAATGTGACGGAAATGTTTGCTCCATTTTCATACAAATAACCTTCGGGAATTTTTAACCTCCAAAGATAACTATCCAGAACTGCACTACCAACATCCGAATTGTCATAGAAATTCACCAGGCTCTCCCCGTCTCCGAAACACTCATTGTCCCATGTGAAATCCGCTTCTATCTTCTGGAAAGTGAAATCCTTGTTTGCATATTTCCATCCCACACCAGGAAAATAAACTGAGTAGGTAACTGTTTTGGTTCCCGATTGAATGACGGAAGGTATCAGATAAGCCTCATTATCGTCAGGATCATGATCAATCAAACCTTCTCCTCCTTCAATTGTAAAAGTGCCTGTCTCTTCTAAAATATTCACGCCACGAATTAAGATCGCTTCATCATTGAAACAATATCGTTTGCCTATTGTATCATTATAATTCATAACCTGGATTTCCGCATCACTGCTAACTATAAAAACTGTATCTCTTGCCCTTCCAATGCAACCAGTTGAAGGATCTTCCCAGCTATACACAATTTTAAAAGGTGATCCTGCTCCAACATATGCAAGATAAGGAACAAATTTCCAGATTCCGCCAATGTTCGTAATGGCATCCGGAAAATCAGATTCGTCAAATGATTCGGGATCATTGCTGTGAGGATCAACTGTTAAATCCACGGTGGCAGTACTTATACTATAAATACCCTGTTCCAAACCACTCATGTTAACTTCAGGTGCTGCCTGAATAGTAATATTCACTTGTCCTGATCCTGCATTTGTACAGTACCTGTCGGAAACTTCAAGCATTGTATATGTTCCTTCTTCCTCTACTGCTAGCGTATATGGCTCTGTTTCAATCTCATCTATGGTAATCGGATCTTCCGATTCATATTGATAGGTAATTGACCAATCAGGAATTCCTGTGAGTATAACATTAATATCATAGCTGGTACCCTCGCAAATGGTTTCATTTCCCGAGATTGTTGCCGATACATCATGATAAGTTATGGTTCCTTCTCCTGAAACATTACCAAAATCATATTCCAAATCACTGACTTCTTCCAGTGTATATGTACCCTCCACTGAACCAACAAGTTCATAATTGGCTTCCTCTACTTCTTCTACAATTATGGGAGTACCTCCGTTAATTCTGTAACTGAAGTTCCAGGGATTGTTTCCGGTTAAAGTGACTAATAAAGTACCCTCAGAACCTTCACAAATAATAGTATCTCCTGAAATGGTCGCAGATGGCAATTCACCAACCGAGTACCAGGCAGACGTGTCTGCTTCACCTGGCGAAGAACCGATTGTTGCATAAGGAACCACCCTGACAGCAATGTTTTTGGTATTGTCGTTAGAAGTCAAAGTGTATGTGCTACCGGTTGCTCCGGATATTATTGTTGCCGGCCAGGAAGGTATTTCATTGTAGGATCTGTACCACCGGTAAGTATGCGTTCCTTCGGGGTTGCTTTCTTTATCGTAGTAGGTATCCGTATTTGCCGTTACGGTCTGTCCCACTGCAAAAACGCCCGGATTCGTCTCATTGATCACAGTAAGATCGGTAAATACCGGTGCGGCATTGATGTATTTCCAGTTACTGCTGTCACGAGCACCAAAAAGGCCGTGTTCATCACGTGGACGAACAATAAACTGAATATATTTCCCGCCTTCTGTAAAATCAGGAGTAAATGTCAGAGTAATAGCACCTGTTATCGCCTGCCGGCCTGTTCCCAAATCGTCATCAGCTCTGTACCACTGGAAAGTGCTTCCCAATTCAATATCCAGATCGGGGTCAGTGTAAGTATAGGTTCCTGTTTGTTCAGTTCCAATCCGGTTATTAACTCCTGTAATCATTGTATTTATGGCAACAGGTGGATCGTTAGCTGGGATGATCTGGATCTGTCTGCTTACTATATTGCTTGGATTGACTCCATCGTTTACAACAAAACTCACACGGCGTGTATTTGTTGAAGGATTAGCATGATTGTAATTTTTATATCTGATGCTACGGAGAAAGGATTGATAATTGGCTATTGTTGCAGAGCCTGATGCGTTGATGATCCCCGTTGAAGGTATGTAATTTACACCAATCCCTCCATAAATTGTATAAAACAAAGAATCTTCCGATGAAATAAAATTCTGATCGATCTGTATTGTAGCAGAGGACAGACTTGTACCGTCATCGTCAACAGTAATGGAAGATAAAATCGTGGTTGCAGGATCATCTTCTGTATATTGCAGGGGTGTAGTCTGGGTAATAGTAAGCTCCGGGGCTTCATTTACGTTTGTTACATAAATAGTGAAATCCTCATCAAAATATAAATTAGGTGTTCCGTCATCGGTAGTTCTTATGGTTATGTCAAAGGAAGGTTCTGTTTCATGATCAAAAATCCTGCTTGTACGCAGTTGGTTGCTCAATATGTTAAAATCGCTCCCTCCGGCAACCAGCGAATAGGTATGAATATCTCCGGAATCCTCGTCTGTAGTTGATAAAGTACCCACAGGTGTATTTGCCGGTTCTCCTTCATCAACCGTATTTTCTGACAGATCAATATCTGTAGGAGCATCATTAATATCAATGATCCATATAATAAATTGCTCATCGAAAGTACCATCACCATTGTTTGCCCGAATTGTAATGTCATATGATTTTACAGGATCTTCATAATTAAACACCACCTTTGTTACCAGATTGGTCCCAACAATTCCAAAGTAGGTACCTCCCGATACAATAGTAAATATGGGAGGATCTAATGAACCGGGATTCGTAGATAAAGCACCTACCTCTATGCCAGGAGGCTGATTTTCATTGACTGTATTTGCAGTGAGTGAAATATAGGAAGGCGGTAAAGCAAAAAGGCTAACAACAGAAAAACAAAGTGCCAGCGCTGCTATTGTATATTTTTTTATT
>CAZWFM010000176.1:0-4881 GCA_964633185.1 uncultured Bacteroidales bacterium
ACTGCCAGCTATTTTGAAAATGAAAGGGTTCCCCCATTGCTTGACGCAGAAGTCTATATCATTGAGGAAAATTCTGAAACACGATATGACCTGGCCCTGGTGAATGATACCATGGGGTATTATGAGACTGATGAGTTCTGCGGTATTGCAGGTGAAACGTATTCATTGCACATCAATTACGGAGGCGAATCCTATATTGCCACATCCTATCTTGATTCCGTTGCAGAGATGGACAGCTTAAACTATGTATATGAATATATATCGTATGCTGAACAAGGATTTTATAAGATCAGAATGTCAGCTTATGAACCTCCTCCCGAGGGCGATGTTTATATTTTCGATATTTATTTAAATGATACCCTGTATAACGATGAACCGGGAGAGACTCCCTACGCAGATGATCTCTTTATGAATGATTTGTATATGGCTAATGTAGAAATTATGTGGCTGCCGCAGGAAGAGATCATAGCGGATAGCAATCATATCCTTGTTAGAATGTACTCGTCATCGGAAAAAGAATATGATTTTCTTGAAGCTTTTAATATTGAAACCTATAGCAGTGGTTCCATTTTTAACGGTCCGCCCGCAAACATACCTTCGAACCTGAAATGTACAACAGGAGGTATTGATGGACTTGGATTTTTCGCTGCCTCATCTGTGTCAACACAGGAGATGATACTTATAAAAGAGCATGATGATTCGACCAACAACCCTGATTATGAACGATGATCCGGTTCCGATTGTTACTATTTTTAAACATGGCTATAATAAAATCGCTCGTGAACAATCGTAGGACCTGATAGTAAAAATTGATGAAAATTATAAAGTGTATACAGGCTGGTACAAAGATCAGAAAAGTTAATATTCCCCGTTTAAACCCATCCAGCTTTTGTACTCGGTAGATTTGAGAAATGCAGGATATTCTGCCAGAATAGGTTGCAGATCTTCTTTGTAATAGTCAAAGGTCATGATCATGTTATCAAGAAGGTGTGTTGCCTCCTTGTATTTTTCCCGTTCGATATATATGGTTAACAGACTAAAATACCCACTTTCAAATTTTGGATCGGTTTTAATAAGGTATGATAACTTTTCAATCGCTTCTTCATAATCGTGCAAAAAATAAAGTGTATTAGCCCGCAGCAATTCAAGAAGAGGATCAGTATTTATGTATTTATCAAGACTATCAAGACAGCTTAAGGCATGCAGGTATTCATTATGAGTGATCAGGCCATCCAGAGGGATCAGGTATTTCCCTGGTGTTTCAGGGAAATAGTCGGTGTAGTAGCAATATGTTTCTGCAAATGTGTTCCTGTCAAGTCTGGAAGTTATTTGTATATCCATAGTTAGAAACAAACTTTCTTTTCTCATCTCATCCGGCAAATTCATTAATTTTCTGTGTGCAGTTTTATATTTGCCTTTTATAAGAAGAGCATTCAACTTTTCATATTCACGATATGAATTCCAACCAGTCTTCTCAGGACTTTCAGGATTTTCGAGGTATGCACAAAATGCACTGTAAAGTCGTCCGATCGATTCACTGATTTTTTCTCCGGCCTGAAAAACATATACATCAGTTATTCTCAGATCATTTTCAATGATCTCCACTTCCAATGTATGGTAGTTGATTGCCTGCGCAGTCAGGAATCTGAAAAGGATTTCTCCTTTGCCTTCCTTATAACTTGCATTAAGAAACTTGTAACTGCCACCTTTGACAATTTCTTCCACAATACCATTTCCAATATCCCATCCTGATCTTAATTCGTCAACAAATCCCTTTTTAAATTCTTCAGATAAATGAGATTGATTTTTATCCATGATCTTTTTTGTAAAAACGTCATTATCAAAGCTTTTATTAAAGAACGAAGGATCTTCATTTTCAATGCTGGCTTCGATGTAACCTGCAAAAGTGATCAGCCTCTTCAGTTCAGGGTTGGAAGTATGATCGGCTTCCGCAGCAGATAGTATATTCAGTCTTACCAGGAGGATTATCAGTATCAGATAAGAGAGTTTGTGCATGTGAGATCTTCTTTTCTTTGGTTTTACTGATAAATCCTAAGAATAGTTCGCATCTGTTTGTTAATGGACTATTTCTTATGATAAGAGAATGAAAATCATCTGTTAAATGAATATTCCATTCGTTTGCAGCCAGGGAGCTGAATATGATTTAAGACAAGGAGAATTAACTTAATATGATGATAATGAGCTATATTGAGTTGAGAATGTTTAATGAGTTCTAATATTATTTTGTGTTTTAAACTCCTAACTCTTTTTATTCTTGGTGAAAATTTATAAATTGTGCATTCCTGAAATAAACCATAGCAAGTGGGAGGAACAAAACCTTCATATGAACAACTTCTTGCGCAGAACAAGCAATTCAAAAGGAAGATCATTGAATTGAAAGATGAGATTAATCTTCTCAGAAAATCGTTCTTGCCTGAAGAAAATTACTATAAGGACAGGTATTACCGAATAACAGAGAATGTCAATGATGTTGTTTACAGGCTCATTCTGCCCGATTGCAGATACGAATACATGAGTCCTCAGGCGAAAGACCTTTTTGGGTACGAACCTAAAGAATTTTACAATTCCCCTTTATTGATCAGAAGAATTGTACATCCTGATTTTTTCAAGTATTTTATTGAACATTGGAGAGCCCTGATCATAGGCAGAGCTCCGGATTATTATGAGATGAAGATCATCAGAAAGGATGGAGAAGTCAGATGGATACAACAAAAAAATCTTATGATTAAGGATGATTCAGGCAAAGCAGTTGCTATAGAAGGTATTGTTACAGATATCACAAACCGCAAACTAACTGAAGAGGCATTGATTAATAGCGAAGTTCAGAAAAAAGCCATATTGAATAATCTCCCTCATCTGGCATGGCTGAAAGATTGCGATGGGAAATACTTATCTGTAAATGAATCTTTTGCCAATTCTGTGAACAAATCAACCGAAGAAATCATCGGAAAAACAGATTATGACATTTATCCGGGTACAATCGCTCAAAAATACAGGGAAGAGGATCTGAAAATTATAATAACTCGTGAGCATCTTTTTATTGAGGAGCATATAGATAATCTGTGGTATGAAACCTTTAAAGCACCAATTTTTGATTCTTCAGGGGAAGTTTTTGGTGTTACTGGAATTTCGCTTGAGATATCCAAACGTAAAAAGAACGAAGCAGAGATCAAAGAGTATAGTGAAAAGCTCGCAGTACAAAATGTTAAATTGAAATTAATAAATGATGAATTAAAGAATGCCAAAGAAAAAGCGGAAGAAAGTGATAAACTGAAATCAGCATTCCTGGCAAATATGAGCCATGAGATAAGAACTCCGATGAATGCTATTCTTGGGTTTGCGACGCTTATTCGTAACAGAGTACTAACCCAGGAGAAAAGGAAAGAATATATTGATCTTATCAACTCTAACTGCAGACAGTTGTTGCATATTATTACCGACATTATCGATATTTCAAAAATTGAAGCAGGTCAGATATCGATATTTAACAGAAACTTCTTACTGAACAATACTTTGAATGATCTTTATATGAATTTTAAGAATCAAATTGAAGTATTAAAAAAACCGATTGAGGTTCGTTTGAAAACAGGTCTGAAGAATGAAGAATCGGCATTATTTTCTGATAAAGTTCGGATTGAACAGATTCTGACCAACCTTTTGGCCAACGCACTGAAATTTACCGATAAAGGGGAAATAGAGTTCGGTTATTACATTGACCGGCGTCGGGATATTGTGTTTTATGTAAAAGACACTGGTATAGGGATAACAGATGATGAACAAAAAATAATTTTTGATCGTTTCAGACAGGTCAGTACATCTTTCAATAAAATGTATGGTGGTACAGGTTTGGGATTATCCATCTCAAAAGGTTTGGCTGAAAAACTGGGAGGCAGGATATGGGTTGAATCTAAAGATAAGGAAGGATCCTGTTTTTACTTTAACATACCCTATACACCGGGAATTTATATAGAAAAACCGCCAGAAATTGATTCAACTGCTGAATACAACTGGAAAGGGAAAACAATATTAATAGCAGAAGATGAGGATGTAAATTATAATTTGCTTGAGACCATACTCGGTCCAACAAATGTAAAGATTTTAAGAGCGAAAACAGGAGATGATGCAGTTGAATATTGCCAAAGCAATAGGAATATTGATCTTATCCTGATGGATATGAAAATGCCTGACATGAATGGTTTTGAGGCTACAAAAAAAATTAAAGCCATGAAAAAAGATATCATAATTATTGCCCAGACAGCTTATGCAATGTCTACAGATGAAGACAACTGCCTGAAAATTGGTTGTGATGATTATATTTCAAAACCAATACGGATAGATGATATGCTTAGAAAAATTGACCAATATTTGAAAGTGAAAAAATCAGTTCAGGTCCATATGGAAGAAAATACGGTGATTCCTAAGACCATTTAATTTACAATCTTTTCTTACTCTTCCACAACCAGTTTAAATCACATATTATGGTTATTATTAATAGATCTTTTTCTTTCTGAAAATACTATAGATTATAAAGAAAAATGCGGCTTTAATAATTGATAAGAAAAGAATGGACAGAGTAATCCAACCCATAATAAGGTTCCTCAATAGGCATTAACAACCTAATCACAGATAAGGTTTTAATTTCTATTCCGGAGAGAGATCACTTTTTGTTGAATTGTGTCATTGTCAGATCCAAACCCAATGTTCCAAAGCTTTTCACTATTTCAGCACAAATTTTGAATTTATTTGGGAGTTCTTCTACTTCTTCGGGCAACCATTCACTCAATACATAATTCATTTGTTGGCCGCTATGAAAATCATCACCTATACCAAAACGGACCCTTGCATAATTTTGAGTTCCCA
>CAZWFM010000177.1:0-4869 GCA_964633185.1 uncultured Bacteroidales bacterium
AATCAACTGGCATTTAAGTTTGGTTTATCATGGACATTCTATAATTAACCTGCCTCCTTCTTCTATTATCTGAAATTTAAACAATTATGATAAAAGGGAAAATATATATAACTATTTTGGTAATTATTTTGCTGATATTTTCATGTAGGAGAGTATCAAATTCAGATGCCAGTATTGATTATAGCTCTAAGCTTAAACAGGTTGTTGACAGGGGAGTTTTGCGCGTAGTTACCGACTTCAATTCTACCAGCTATTTCATTTACAGAGGACAACCAATGGGTTATCAATTTGAAATGTTGCGTGAATTAGCTGATTACCTTGGAGTTGAACTGGAAGTTATTGTAAATAACAATTTGTCTGAGAAGTTTGAACTTCTTAAGAATGGTGAAGCTGATATGATAGCTGTCAACCTCACAATTACTAAAGAACGCAGGGAAATAATGGATTTTACTGTTGCGCATACTCAAACTCATCAGGTGTTGGTTCAAAGAAAACCTCATGGCTGGGACAAGATGAGTGCAGGGACAGTAGAAGACAGTTTGATTAGAAGCCAACTCGATCTTGCATATAAAACAATCTATGTTCAAAGTAATTCTTCTTATGCAAAAAGATTGTACAATTTATCGGATGAAATTGGGGATAGTATTGATATCAGGGAAGTGGATGAGGGTGTTGAACAATTGATTGAAAAAGTTTCTTTAGGCAAGATTGATTATACTGTGAGCGATGAAAATATAGCAATGGTTAATGAAACCTATTATAATAATATTGATATATCCACTCCGATAAGCTTCCCACAAAATTTGGCATGGGCATTACCAAAAGGGGCAGATGACCTCAGAGAATCGATCAATAACTGGCTTATCTATTTTAAAAATACAAGTCATTATGCAGTTATATATCATAAATATTTCAGAAACAAACGCTCAGCAGAGATCATAGAAAGTGATTATTTTGCAAACTCTTCAGGTATAATATCACCCTACGACAAAGTGATAAAACAGTTCAGTGAAGAAATAGAATGGGACTGGCGTCTTGTAGCATCCATGATATATCAGGAATCAAGATTTAATCCGAAGGCAGAATCCTGGGCTGGTGCATTTGGTTTGATGCAACTTATGCCAACAACCGCAAAAAAATTTGGAGTGGATCAAACTTCCAATCCAAATCAAAACATCAGAGCTGGCATAATGTTTATTAAATGGCTGGATGAAAGATTATCAGAGATAGTTGATATTGAAGAACGCAGAAAATTTATTCTTGCATCCTATAATGTTGGATTGGGCCATGTTCTTGATGCCCGGGCTCTTGCTGCAAAAAATGGATTTGATGAAAATGTCTGGGATAATAATGTCGATCAGTTCATTATAAATAAATCCAATCCCCAGTACTATACTGATCCGGTAGTGAAATACGGATATTGCAGGGGTACTGAAACATATAACTATGTTGCAAGCATTTATAAACGGTATGAACACTACAGGAATCTTGTAATACATTAATATTATTATTTTCCTGTGCTTTAAAATAATCCGGGATATTTCTTTTTTACCTGTTCGAGAATTGCAATATATTCGGATAATATCATTGCGGTTGCACCCCATATTATTTCATTCTTAATAGCATAGTAAGGAGTAGTGATTACGAGAGAATTCGCCAGTTCCAATTGAGTAGTTTGTATTAAATTCTTGCTAAACAAATCTTGAATAGTATACAAAAAAGCGTATTCCACTTCGTGATGATCAAGAATGAATTCCAATTTGTTTTCGATAGAGAGGGAAAATACAAAGGGTTGTACCTTATATCCACTCACAGGTATATACAAAGGGGTCAGTTTACCCAGTAAATCCTGTTTTCTAATTTTAATGCCAATTTCTTCATCGCTTTCTCTTATTGCTGTTTCAATAAGGGAATGATCATTTGCTTCTGCTTTGCCTCCCGGAAAACTCACCTGTCCGCTATGATGTCCATTATAGACGGTTCTTTTGATAAATACAATTTCCGTCTTTTTATTACTGGAAATCATGATGATTGAAACGGCAGCGTTCTCTTTTAAATGTTGTGCTGAAGTAATTTCTCTGTTTTCAGGTGCTAATTTTCTTTGTATCTCTATCCCTGGAAGATCTGATGAGAGTTCTTCTTTTATTGCAGTAAACAGATTCATAAATCTTAGTTGTATCGAAGAGTTTTTACCGGGTCGATATGCATAATGATCAGTGCAGGCATGAACATTGCGAGAAAAATAAATATCAAACTTCCAATGTTCGTGAATATAAAAATCTCAGGAGTCAAATTTATCGGCACATAATCAATAAAATACGACGATCTGTTCAATTTGATAAATTGAAACCGATCTTGTACATAACATAATGCAATGGCAATTGCATTTCCGATGATTAAGCCCTTAAGGATTAAAAAGAAAGCCTGGTAGAGAAAGATTCTTTTTAACATTTGATTGCTAGCACCAATGGATTTGAAAAGACCGACAGTATTCGTTCGGTCAAGTATTAAAATAATTAACCCCGAAATCATATTTACTACGGCAACCACAATCATCAAGAGTAATATTATAAATACATTCATATCCAGAAGATTTAACCATTGGAAGATCTGCGGATATTTCTCAATTATATTTATAATCCTTAATCTGGAACCGTCATCCAGAAATTCAAACCCGGCAATGTTTCTTATGATGCTTGTTATATTTTCAATTTCACTATAGTCCTCTATCAATATTTCGAAACCACTAATTTGATCTTCATTCCAATCATATAGTTTTTGAATATGTCCGATATCCACAAGAATAAATTGCTCATCAAAATCTTCCAGGCTTGTTTCAAAAATACCACTGATTTTAAAGCGACGCGGTCTGGGTTTTTCACCAAAGAAAAACATAACGAATTCCTCTCCAACATTTAATTTCAGAAGTGAGGATAATTTTTTTGAAATTAAAACCTCATTTGTTCTTACGGAATCATTCACTACAAATGAACTTCCTTCTACGAGATTTTCATTGAAAAAACTCCAGTCAAAATCAGAACCAATACCTTTTGCAATGACTCCCTGGTTTTCTTTACCGGCTTTAATAATTCCCGGTTTTGTTGCGAATACCTGCAAGTGTTTTACCTGCGGGATGTTTTCAATTGTTTGCAAAAAATCCTGATCTGCAGATATTGGAATAGACTCAAAAGAGTTATTTGCATCAAAATTCACTATTTGGATATGGCTGCCAAATCCGACCACTTTGTTCCGGATTTCTTTCTTAAATCCTGTAACAACCGCCAGAGATATAATCATAACTGCAATGCTCAGTGAAATGGAGAATACAGATAACTGTACGATCGAACGTGACATCAGCTTTTTCCCTTCTTTATCAAAAGTAAAACGCTTGGCTATGAAATACTCAGTATTCAAAATAATCAGACTTTGTAGAGTTTATAAAAATAGTAAATTAGCCAGGCATTCACTATGATTCCTTCAATGAAAAACAGACTAATACTTACGTTGATATGTATTGTACTGGTAATTTTAGCCATTTGTTTTCCGGGATGTTCAACTGCAGCAGATGATAAGGATATAGAACCGGGATCATATCAATTGGAAAAATATTTAAAGCTTTTGGAAGGTAAACATATTGCACTGGTTGTAAATCACACATCTGTTATTTATAATACGCACCTCCTGGATACGCTGATTAGCAGAGGTATAGTAATTGAAAAAATATTTTCTCCGGAACATGGTTTTTGGGGCAGGGATGAAGCAGGAGTTGCTGTTGATGATGAAAAGTATTCTCAGTCTTTAATACCGGTTATTTCACTTTATGGGACAGAGAAGAAACCTGCAATCTCAGATATGAAGAAATTGGAATTAGTAGTGTTTGATATACAGGATGTTGGAGCCAGGTTCTATACTTACCTGAGTACTCTTCATTATGTTATGGAGGCTTGCGCGGAAAGCAATATTCCTTTACTAGTGCTTGACAGGCCGAATCCGAACGGATTTTATGTTGATGGTCCTGTACTGAAAAAAGAATTCAAATCATTTGTCGGATTGCATCCTGTGCCACTGGTGTATGGAATGACAATTGGTGAATATGCAAATATGATCAATGGAGAAGGGTGGCTAAAAAATTCTGTGAAATGCGATTTAACAATTATCAAGTGTGAAAATTATAGTCATTCCAGTTATTACATTTTACCGGTTGATCCATCTCCAAATCTCAGGGAAATGAGGGCAATATATCTTTACCCTTCTTTGGCATTTTTTGAAGGAACAATAGTTTCCATAGGCCGAGGAACGGATTTTCCCTTTCTTGTTGCAGGCCATCCGGATTATCCTGATCATAAATTTTCTTTTATACCCTTGAATGAAAACAGCAAAGGGCTCGATCCGAAACTTAAGGATAAAACCTGTTTTGGAATTGACCTGCGTAAAATATGCCTGGATTCATTAAAAAATAAACATGAGATAGATCTGAGTTATCTTATTGATATGTATCATGCCTTAAATAGGAGAAATGATTTTTTTTCAGACTATTTTGATCTTCTTGCCGGAACAGATAAATTGAAAAAGCAAATAACAGAAGGAAAGAGCATTGAACAAATTCAGGAATCCTGGATTGCTGAGATAGAAGAGTTCAAAAAAATCAGGGCAAAGTATTTGCTTTACCCTGAATAGAGGAGAATTATTTTTCAACATGATTGTTCATCATTACGATCTCTTTTTCAGGCATTCTACCCGGATATTTTTTAAGTCCTTCATCAAGACATTCCATTGCAATTTTCAGTTTATTCTGACTGATAACATAAGCAATACGTACTTCCTGTTTTCCAAGGCCACCTTCAGTATAAAAGCCTGCTCCGGGAGCCA
>CAZWFM010000178.1:0-4864 GCA_964633185.1 uncultured Bacteroidales bacterium
GATATTCTGCAATTTGATCTTCCAGATTTTTATTTTCATTTAAAAGATGCAATGTATTATGCCCTTCTGATTCGAGTTCACGGATAAATCTTCTGTTAATTATGATCTTTTTCTGGCACTCATAAATGCTTGAAATCAAGCTTTTTATGTTGTATTTAACTTCCAGCATCTTTTATTTTTTTTTTTGGTATGATATAACTTCAAATCCTGAAACAAATTTACTAAATGAGCTTGTTGTGTTCAATTTAAAAGCTATGATGTTTATTATCTGATACCGATGATTTAGATCATAGAAGTTAAATTTTTGAATGAACGTATTTTTTTATCTTATTTAATAACTGAAAATCAACTTGTTTATTATCGTTTTGTTATAGATTTTAATGCTTTATTTTTTAACATTCTTTGTTATGAAAATGAATAAACTACTGAAAAATTTTGAAAGATTTATCCTATTGATATTGCTCATCTTTATGGGCTTTATGATTTTATTATCAACCTATGAGCTTATTGTGATATTGATCAGGGATAGTATTGCTTCTGTTCAAAAAAGAGATACTTTTCTTGTATTGAATCCTTCTGATTTGCTTGATGTATTCAGCTTCGTACTTTTAATTATCATTGGTTTTGAACTCTTTGAAACGGTAAAACAGTATCTGAAAAGTCATATTTTGCAGGCAGAAATTATACTCATTGTCGCATTGACTGCTATAACGCGCAAGGTAATCATCCTGAATTATGATCCGACTGAACCACTTACCATTGTGGGCATCGCCCTTTTGGTAATATTTTTGGCAACAAGTTATTTTCTTATAAAAAGAGTAAATAAACAAGACAAACAAAACTCTGAAGTCATGAATTGATATATATCGGCTTTGCATATCCATTTTGTTTTTATTTATCCGAACTGTACCTGAACATGCCAATTATGAACATACTGCAGAAAAGCAATTTCAGGAGAAAACTGTTTTTTAGGATAAGGATTATATGTATTTTTGAAAATATTCATTCAAATTAATACAAGGAAAATGAAAAAAACTGCAATATTATTTTTCATTGCCTTCTTTTCGGTTTTTATCCTTAAGGCACAAAAAACCAAAACATATTCGGTTACGAATGGAGAAATGATATTTTCTTTTAGCACTATTGAATTTACAGATGATTTTCTTGCTCAGTATCCCGAAGCTGAATTGACTAAGACAAATCTGCGCTATACGGTTTTCTTTCACCTTGGCCAGTATTGGCATATTGATTTCACTAATAATCTGGGAATGCTAACCGGTATAGGTGTCAGAAATATTGGACTTATTTCAGATGAAAAAATTCCGGAAATTGTTGGTTCCGATATAATGGTTGATCATAAAATTGTCCGAAGAGTCTATACTTTGGGAGTACCTCTGGCAATTAAGATAGGATCTTTTAAAGATCATGTTTACTTTTTCGGAGGAGGTGAATATGAGCTGGTCTTTCATTACAAACAAAAATACTGGAAATCTCATTCCCGATCAGGATCAAAAACCAAGGAAGATCAATGGTTTGCAAGTCAGACACCAACATTTCTTCCTTCCGTTTTCGGAGGAGTACAGTTACCAGGAGGTATTAAAATAAAATTTAAATATTATCTCACTGATTTTCTGAATAATAAATACTCACGCACAAGCACCGATGATAATTTTGAAATTGGGGATCTTACAAGATACAAGACCAGCCAGGTGTTTTATATTTCGCTTTCATGGCAATTTAATACAGCCTATATAACTAAAAAAGAATGGCAAACTGATTCAGAAGTTGCATACAAATAGGAATGGTTTAATTAAATATCTTGCCCGGTTACTCAGGTTTCCGGGTTTCTTTTTGTAAATTCATCAATGAAAAAATACTTAGCAAAATAGTGCGTTCTTTTAGTTAAAGTTACACCATGAAAAAATTAACCATACTTATCTTTTTATTTGCTCTTATCAGGCCGGGTTATTCACAACATCTTGGTGCATACACCGATTACCGTGACAGGTTTTATATTTTTGATGATGGTGAAAATAGTAAAGTCGAAGATCTGAAAGTGCAGTCTTTTAAAATCGGAGGTGAATGCGTAATGTATGTTAACAGCCAGGGAAACCTAAAAATATATCAGGATGGAAAAGTTTCAAAACTTGAATCAGGAGGTGTATCAAAATACTTTGCCACAGATCACATAGCTGCATATCTGGTCTTCGAAAAGTTGAAAGTTGTTGAACATGGCAAAGCAATTACTCTTAGTACCCGTTGTCCTGTTTACAGAGTGGAGGACAGCCTGATTGTTTTTTATGATAAAAACCTTGAGTCGCTCAGAGTTTATTATGATGGGGAGATCATGGATATTGAAAGCGGGATGATCGGTATGCCTGTTGACAATTTCAGTAGTGGCGACAATATGGTTGCATATATTTCCTCCCGGACCAAAGACTTTAAGATCTATTATAACGGAGAGAATCACACTATCCTGCAATATGTCGAAGGCCTTTCATTCAAGGCCGGCAAAGATATAGTTGCATATAAGAATAGCATTGATAATACCTTTAATGTCTATTATAGGGGTATTACATTTAAATTGGATGACTTTTCTCCGAAATCATATAAGGTCGGTGATGAATTTGTTGCCTACGTTGATCAGATGGGAGTATTTAAGGTATTTTATAAGGGTGAGGTTTTAGAGGTAAGCAGCTTTACACCTACAACATACATTATCGAGGATAACTTGCTTGTTTTTACCGAATACAATTATTTCAAAGTATTTACCAGGGGAGTAATCCATGAGGTGGAAGCATATATTCCCAGGAATTTCAAACTGGACTGGAATACTATGGTATACCTCGATAACAGCAACCGCCTCTGGTTGTTTACCATGGGTGAAAAAGAATACCTTACCAATGAATTGATCAATTCATTCGAAGTATACCGTGATCTTATAGTAATGAACGTAAAGGTTGACCGAAATCTGATTTATTATCAGGATGAGTTTTACGAAGGGATCTCTTATTAATTATATCCATGAAGAATCATGAGAGTGATGGTGTCAAAGACTATCCTGGCTAAAATAAATGAAGCTGGTCCCGGCAACTCTATAATAAGGCCCATTGGCCTGTGACTACAAGAAACAACAAATACATGCCGTACAGCATATTGACCAGGGTGAATAATACATTATATTCCACACGGTTTTTCTTAATTCGCCGGCGAATCATAATTCCAATATTGGGTACAATTGTGGCAGTAAGAAAAATCAGAAAATAAATATTGAAAAAACTGTCGTAAGGCTGATCATCATTATCAGGGATTTTATTCCCAAATAAAAGAAGGTAAGTAAATAGCAAGAACATTGCCAGGAAAAACAGGTAACTGACCTTAATGGAAATTGTTGAAATGCGCCTCTTCTTATGAATACGAAAAGGTCTTAAAATAATGATGGAAACAATAAAAAGAATTATATAGCCAACAAGAAAAAAGAATTGGAATATACCATGAAAAAATCCACCCATAGCACTATTTTATTTTTATCTAAGTCCAAGTTATAGATTTTCTTGATAAGAAAACAGGTCATATTTTCAACATGCATCACATCAAACTTAGCTTAACAACATTCTCTACATGATGTGTGTGAGGAAACATATCCAGCGGCTGAATGGCTTCGAGCTTGTATTTTTCATTTAATATATGAATGTCGCGTGCCTGAGTTGCCGGGTTACAGCTGATATATACAATCCGGTGTGGTTTGAGGTTTAAAATGGAATGTAATACATCGGTATGCATGCCTGCCCGTGGAGGGTCAGTAATAATAATATCAGGAATTCCATGCTTTTTTACGAATTTTTCAGTTAATAATTCTCTAATATCACCGGCAAAAAAATTTGTGTTTCTGATATCATTACATTCTGAATTTGCTATAGCATCTTGTATTGCATCTTCAACATATTCCAATCCAATGACTTTTTTGCATTGTGAAGCGATGAAGTTAGCGATTGTACCGGTTCCTGTGTATAAATCATACACAATTTCATTGCCTTTTAATTCTGCATATTTTCGTGCAATTTCATAGAGTTTGTAAGCTTGTATTGTGTTGGTCTGAAAGAAAGATTTGGGACCAATCTTAAATTTAAGATCTCCCATTTGTTCGTAAATATGGTCTCTGCCTCTGAAAAGATGAACATCCAAATCATAAATGGTGTCATTCAATTTTGAATTTATTACATACATTAGAGAGGTTATCTCAGGAAATTTTGAATACATATGCTTTAGTAGTTTCTCTATGAGAGATGATTCATTTTTTTGAAAAACAACGATTACCATCCATTCATTCAATTCAGTATTACGGATAATAAGATTGCGCATCAAGCCTTCAAATTTCTTCTGATCGTAATAGGAATAATTTTCATGCGCAGTGAATGCGCTGACTTCATTTCTGATCTTGTTCGAGAGGTCATTTTGCAGATAACATGTATCAATATGCAATATTCTGTCAAATCTTCCGGGAATGTGAAATCCAAGTGCTTTTCTGTCTTTGAATTCATCTCCGGAATGAATCTCATCATTTTCTAACCAGCGCATATTAGAGAAAGTGTACTCAAGTTTATTCCTATAATATCGTTGTTTATTAGATCCTAATATGGGCTGTAATTCAGGCATTTCCGTTTGCCCGATCCTCTGAAGACTGTCGGATACCAGTTTTTGTTTGAAATAAAGTTGTTTTTCGTAGGTGAGATTTTGCCATTTGCATCCGCCACAAATACCAAAATGGAGGCAAAAAGGGTCGGTCCTTAAGTCGGATTGCTTCACCAGGTTAATTGCTGTTCCTTCCAGGTATTTTTTACGTTTTTTTTTGATCTGTACATCA
>CAZWFM010000179.1:0-4863 GCA_964633185.1 uncultured Bacteroidales bacterium
CTTTGGCTGATAAAAAATTAGTTCAAAAAGTAGAAGAAATTAAATACAATAAATCAATGTGCTAAAGATCTGTTAAAAAAAAATCCTGATTCAACCATACTTTTATCACATATTGTATTAAATGGATTAGATACCAACAGGTTTATAGAAGCAAAAGGTAATGCATTAAATAATCTTGGTATAGCACATTATTACAAAGGCAATTACGATTCTTCCGGTTTTTACAACATGAAATCACTGGCTGTATTCAAAAGAATCGGTGACAGTTTACGGATAGCGGATGTAACCATAAATCTTGGGAATTTATACTTTGAACAGGGACATCTGTCTTCTGCCCTGCAACATTATGAACAAGCTTACAGGATATACAAAAAAGCCGGATATACTTATGGCCTGGCAAAAGCTCTGAATAATATCGGAAATGTAAACCAATACCAGGGTAACTATAAAAAGGCACTGGAATATTATTACCAGACACTCGAAATAGAATCAAAATCGGGCAATAAAAATGGCCTCGCTATTTCATTCAATAACATAGGAACTATGTATCAGGCTATGCTACAATACAAAGAAGCACTGATCAATTTTAAGAAATCAAATGCTCTTTATACTGAATTGGAGAATACATATATGCAAGCTTTCACTTCCAATCAGATTGCTACTGTATTCCTCGAGACTGAACGTCTTGATTCTGCGCTTAATCTGTTTAACCAGGCCATATCTCTTGCTGAGAGCATAGACTATACTGCTCTGTGTGCTGCTGTTGAGAATAACCTTGGTGAAACATACTTTAAGCTCAATAACATTGACAGTGCGCTCAACTATTACGTCAAGGCTTCAGACACATACAAAAAATTGTCTAATCTGAGAGGAATGGTTGTTTCCGAAATTGGCATTGGAAAGGCATTAAACAAACTTAATCAATACAACAAAGCATTAACAATTCTTAGAAAGAATTGGTTGATAACTCAAAAACTTGAGTCTCCTGATTTAATAAAATTCATAGCAGAGGAACTTAGCAGAACTTATGAAGGCCTTGGAAAATACGATGATGCACTTCGATATTACAAAGTATTTAAAAGTTTGAGCGATAGCTTGTTAAACTATGAAAATATAACAAAATTAACCACACTAAAACTGGAATACGATTTTGAACTTGAAAAAAAACAAATTGCTTATCAACAGTTGCAACGAGAAGCAGAGCATGAACAACAGATCAGCAAAGCGAAATCAAATCGAAGAATGCTGATAATCCTTTCTTCCAGCCTGCTTATTCTAACGAGCTTATTATTTCTTTTGCTGTTAAATCGTCAAAGATTGCGGATCAACAAGTTAAAGATCGAAATTAATAAGAACATGCAAAGATTATTAAGTCAGCAAATGAATCCACACTTTATTTTCAATACCCTGAAATCAATTCAGAATTTCATCCTGAATCATGACATAAAAAATTCCAACAAGTATCTGACTCAATTTTCCAAATTAATACGTAAAATTCTTGAGAATTCTCAGTTTGAAGTTATTCCGGTAAAAGATGAGATCGAAGCCCTGGAACTATACATCCAACTGGAAAAATTACGTTTGAACAATAAATTCGACTTCATATTATCAGTAGATCCAGGAATAAATACAAATCAGATAAAAGTACCTTCACTGTTATTTCAACCTTATGTAGAAAATGCAATTTGGCATGGTCTGTCGGAGCTTCCTGAACGAGGCAGCCTAATTTTGTGTTTCAAAAAAAAGAAAAACAATATTCTCTGCATCATAGAAGATAATGGAATCGGAAGGGAAACATCCGTCAACAAGAATTCGAATCATAAATCCCTGGGGCTTGAAATAACAAATAAACGAATACAATTAATAAATACACTTTTAAAAACAGAAATATCACCGGTAATAACAGATCTGAAAAAAGAAACTGATGGCAAAAAAGGTACCAGGGTAGAATTTCAATTACCAATTATTTACAATTGACTACCTGAAATAAACCAGAACCGGTAAACCATAAATTGACTCTTTATTCACGTTTAAAAATATAGTTAATTAACACAATGATAAACTCTCTGACTATGAAAAACAGATATGATCATATCATACGAATTGCAATGGTTTTATCCATGTTTTTGCCCGGCGCAAAAGTAATGTGCCAGAGCAATCATTTAGATATTGAGATTATTGAAGCCATGGCGGGAAATTTTAATC
Source organism: uncultured Bacteroidales bacterium (assembly GCA_964633185.1). Lineage (GTDB taxonomy): Bacteria > Bacteroidota > Bacteroidia > Bacteroidales > UBA10428 > UBA10428. The sequence continues at coordinate 2,206 of CAZWFM010000179.1, forward strand.
TTGACGATGGCAGCAATTCAGTCAGTACCAGCCTTAAAATTTCAAATCCTCCCACTGGTCATCCTCACATATTGACTTTTAGCGCCCTGGTATATATTCCAAACGGCACGGAAATAACCATTTCGGTCAGTCCGGGTTCTCCTGAACTGGTTTATGAAGACAGGGTGCCGCCTGTACCTCCAAGAATGTCTGAAAGTTTTACGGGTACAATGCCGCATGAAAGTACTTATATAAATCAAAGTATTTATAATACAAACAGCAATTATCCGGGAATATTTGCCAGAATCCAACCGCTCGGAAAAATCAGGGGTCAGGATGTCGGGATACTTTATATTTATCCATTCCAATACAATCCGGTGATCAAAAAAACCTATGTATACAAAGATTTACATATTTCTCTCGGGTACGATCTGGACAATATTGAATCCATGCCTGCCAACCTGATAACAGAATATGATCCGGTGATAACACAGGTAATAAATTATGATCCCTCTGTAACTCCTGTAATAAATTATGACCAGGTGATTCATCTGGAGTTGAATGAAAAGAGAACCATAAAGGATAAATCTTTCGTGACCGGATACGATTTCATCATCATTACAAATGCAACTTTAAAGCCGGCTGCCGATCGTTTGAAAATATTCCGCGAATCTCAGGGATTAAAGACTTATGTAAAAACAATCTCGACTGGCGCTGAGCCCAATGTTATTGAGAGTTATATTGACGATTGTTATGATAACATGTTGCCTGTCCCCAAATATATATTGCTTTTAGGCGATGTTGGTATTATACCTCATTCGGAAGAAATAGAAAACAAAACCAGCGATCTTCCTTATTATGACAGGGAAGATACTATTCCACGCCTGCCAGATATAAGCGGAGGCAGGATTCCCGTCAGTTCACTTGCTCAGGCTAACAACTGGATTAACAAAATCATCCGGTATGAAAAAATACAGCAAAATGACTCCTTTTTTTCACAGTCGGCACTAATAAGCTTCTTTGAACCCACGGGAACCGGGACGGGTACAGAAATGAGGCGCTACATCAGGACCTGTGAAGAACTAAGAATGCAATTTGAATTTCGAAATATAGATTATAACCGGTTATACTATTCAGAAGAAGATTACATTCAAACCTACACAAACAATAATGCTTACATCATAGATGGTGATGATTTGTCAACACCATTGCCCGTTTCCATCCGACTACCAAATAGTTATGGATTTCTCTGGAACAAGGAAGCTTCTGATATCATTCAAAGCATAAATCAAAACAAATACTTAGTGATTCACCGTGGCCATGGTAGTGAAACAAGTTGGGGTACACGGGAATATGTGCAGTTTTCATCAGGCGATGTAAGTTCATTGACAAACCTGAATTATCCTTCGGTAATATGGTCATTGAATTGCCTGACCGGTAATTTTGATTGGGGTACCGATTGTATTTCCGAAAAACTTGGTAAACATACCAATGGTGGTGCAGTTGCCATTATTGCAGCCACCGACGAAACAGAAACATTCTACAATGATCATTTTGCACATGGACTTGCAGAAGCTGTGTGGCCTGAATTTCAAGACCTTCGTCATGGAGTGCCTGCTTCTTCCGGTGTATATAATAAATTGCGCATGGGAGATATACTGCGCTACGGATTGTTTCATCTGGTGAATGTTCAGGAAGATCCTGAACACATCGACCAGGGCGCTGCTAACCATATCAATTGCTATCACTTGCTGGGTGATCCGACCATGGAGATCTTGCCCTATTCAACCTGTGTGGATGAAAAAACAGTAGGCTCTGCAACTGTAAGTTCCGATCAGATCCGCCTTTACGATCATGTAAAGGCATTGACAGTACAAGGAAATTTCATTGTCTTATCGGGGGGTGTTACGGATATGAGAGCCGGAAACAGCATCATTCTCAAAGAAGGTTTTAAGGTAAACAGCAATGGTCATTTTCTTGCCTGTCTGGAAGATTGTTATGAACCTTATGATAAATCTCTTCCTTCAACGAGAACTATTGAATATTTCAATTCGCGCTTTAAGCCCAACAACGTTGATATAATAGCATCCTATACAGATGATACGAACCTGTCCGGAATAATAGTATACCCTAATCCGACTCAAGGCTTGCTTAACATAGAATCTAATTCTTACGATAAACCTGCAATACTAAAAATATACAACCAGGTTGGAATTCAGCTTCATCAGCAAACAATAAACAACAGTAAGGATGTCATCGATATATCAGGTTTTGATGATGGATTGTATATTTTGGAATTTAACATAAATCAGCAAACAAAACATCAATTGAAGATAATCAAACTGTAGAATAAAATAGTAAATGCAAAGTCAAATCCATGATGGCCATACGGAAAAAATATTATTTATCCAGGATACAAACAAGCGGATGCCGAAAAGCTTGTCAACAAATCATACAACCCAGTTTATTAAGAATAATAGAGTAGGCTTTACATATTTATAGTTAGAATTATGAAACAAGAATTTATTAAAAAATCAGGTTTAACTTCTATTGTTTTACTACTTGGGAACCTTCTAATTGCTCAATGTCCAAACCCGATTGTATGCTCAGGCGGGATGAATGGCGATGTGGTAAGTATTAAAATTGGTGGTGTCGGAGGAGTAAAAACTACCGCGGTGT
>CAZWFM010000180.1:0-4820 GCA_964633185.1 uncultured Bacteroidales bacterium
GGGTTGTGCTTCAGACAGATGTTGTATCAGAAAGTAATACTGTTGTTTATTGGTCTGATCAGGCAATTGGTGAAACCATTGAAGTATTTGAAGATACCACTCTCATTGTCAAAGCCGTCAACGAATATGGCTGTGCTGCTTACGATACCATTCAGGTTGACGTCAATATACTGGAGATCTCAGCGGTGCAATTCCATAAGGAGGAAGCTGATTGCTGGAATGAAGGTGCTGTTGATATTACTGCTTCCGAGGTAAGGAATTACATTGGAGATTACAGCTACAGGCTGCGGAATACGCTTACCGGACAATTGCATTCTTCATTATCTGATGTGCCCGAAGGAGTTTATGATCTCCAGGTGATCGACGACAGAGATTGCATTGCCATTTTCCCGGAAAGAATTACAATCCTGCAAAAATGCCTTGAAAATTATCCTGTATTTACCCCTAATGGTGATAATATAGAAGACAGGTATTTTATACCGCACGAAGGTTCGGTTAAGATATACAACCGTGATGGCAATCTCATAAAAGAACTGGCAACACCTGACTATTGGGACGGTACAGACAATGCAGGAAATTCTTTACCCATGGGGAATTACTTCATTGTAACCGATACCGGTGATGTGGTTAACATTACAATTGTCAGATAAAATCATTTTACTGTATTTAATACATCAGAAATATAACAGTTTGGGGCAACGAGTATTGTAAACGCTGAACTTATGAATAATAATTGTGACTAATTGTAATTACTTTATTGGAAGTTAATACTTGCAATCAAACCTGCTTTTTATTCGTGATTACACTGTGATTAAATCCTCTGTTTATTCAAACTTATAAATAGCATAACTTACAGGAGGGACTTCAAGGGTGTAATGATATCCTTTGTTTGAAATATTCAGTGTATCCCCGGCCAGCAACCGGAGTTTTTCACTTTTAATATTCAGGGTGAAATCAGCTTTTTCTGTCCTGTTGGCCGGATTAAAAATGCAGAGTATTGTGTTATCGCCGTTTGATCGTACATAGACCAAAGGATAGGTATTTTCTTTAGTATATACAGGAACAAATTCTGCATAACCAACAAAGGCAGGTTCACTCTTCTTTAAGGCGATGAGTTTACGCACTGTTTGTAGCAATGAGTTTGGATCATTTTCCTGATCAGCTACATTGGGTGCATCAGGAGCATTGTCAACCGGAAGGTATAAATCCTCAGGTTCGGCAGTGGAAAATCCAAGGTTTTTACCCGGAGTCCATTGCATGGGCGTACGATTCCCTGCACGTGGTTTGTATGCTCCTTCAACATATGGGAGTCCATACAACTGACGCATGCCTATCTCGTTTCCGTAATAGATAAAAGGAATGCCCGGCATGGTTATACCAAAAGCATTGATCATCTCAAGTTCTTTCCGCGTTCTTCTAACATTGATCCTGGCATTGTCGTGGTTTCCAAAGGGAATTACAATGTACCCCATTGATTTTGTTGCAGAATATTGTTCCATATAACTATCGAGGAAATTCTTGATATTGCCTTGTCCCTGCTGATCGAAAAAACTATGTCCTTCGGAATACCCGTTCAGTATTCGCCAGCTTTCCTTCTGAAAAAGGTCATTATATCCTGCAAACCAGTGAAAAAAATCGGCATGAAAGGCATTGTCGAGCGCATCCTTTGGTCCAGACCATTCGGCGATCATAATTGCATCGGGGTATTCCGTATCGAAAATTTCCCGTATTTCCTGCCAGAATTGTTTGGTGGCTTCGTCTTTGGCATTAAAGAATTGATCATTCCCTTTGATGTTTGCATTCTTCACAAGAGCACCAGCCATATCAGCCCTAAAACCATCTGCCCCCAAGTCCATCCAGAAGCGTAACATCTTTTTCAATTCGGCACGAAGAGCCAGAATATCGGGATGGTTAAACGGAAGCATCCATGGTTCTTCAGGTTTGGCAAAGCCAAAATTGAGGGCCGGCTGACACCAGTAGAAATTTCTCATGAACTGTCCGTTCCGCCGGCTATACCCTTTTATAAAAGAATCTTTATAGACATCGGGCGGATTTTTCCAGGTATTGTCATTCCAGATATACCAATTCGAGTATTTGTTAGTATCCTGCTTTGCAGATTCAATAAACCAGGGGTGTTCAATGGATGTATAACTTACCACATAATCAAAAATGACACGCAATCCCCGCTTATGGGCTTCTTCAAAAAGTGTTTTAGCATCTTCGTTTGTCCCGTAACGCGGAGCTACTTTATAATAATCGGAAATATCGTAACCGGCATCACAAAACGGTGATTCAAAAAAAGGATTGAGCCATATCGCATCAACTCCCAGACTTTTTACATAATCCAGCTTCGCTATAATACCCTTTAAATCACCAATTCCATCACCATCGGTATCATAAAATGTTTGCGGATAGATCTGGTAAAACACCGCATTATGAACCCAATCCGGACAATTCGGTACAATATAGTCACCTGTTATAATGGGGTTGTCTTCTTCCTTTGTTGGTTGTGAATAAAGCACAAAAGTATGTAGAAGAAAGAAAATAATGAGTATAGGTGTTGTGGTTGATTTTTTCATAATGCATGGTGTTTTTCTCTGAATTGATGCTAAAATTAAAAATTGTTTTACATATCTCTGAATCTTTATGACGGTTCAGGAGATAAAAATTGGTCATGAAATGTTAAAGATTGGTAGGTTGAATGTTTTGGGGTGAGCTGGTAAAGAAGTTTGGAGTTTTGAGTTGGGTTATTAGGTTATTGGGTTGTTAGAAAATGATTAATCGGGGAATTGATGATTCGTGAATCGTAATTTGTGATTGGTGACCGGTGAACTGTGATCTGTGAACTGTGATCTGTGATCTGTGATCAGTTTAGTGGTTTAGTTGTTGAGGAGTTGATAGAATGGAACTTGAAACTAAAGACTTGAGACTTGAGACCTTTTTTGCATGGAAGATAAAAAAGAATGTCGAACCGCATTGGGAACGGTTCGAAAACACGGCATGAAGGAAGGGCATTAGGATACAAGCTAAAAAGTGTATCAACTGCCTTCATTTTTCTGAGGCTTTTACTTTCTATGAAACGCAATTCACCAATTTACCACTTAATCAGAGAAAAATGAGAAAATGAGGATTGGATATTGATTAAACAACCAATTTTTGAAATTTGGGATTTGGTTATTGCAGTTTGGGAATTAAAAAGAAAGAGTACTTTATTTATTGACACTTTGCAGCCAAAGTAGCTGTGACTAATAAAACAGTCCGACATTAGCTGGCTGTATTCCCTTTTTAGTCGGTATGACTTCCCTGATCGTGCCATCTTCGTTGTAATATAAATAATCAACACACACCGATCTCCTGAATCCTCTGTACCGGAGTTCTTCGGAGTCAGAAGGTTCATTTTCCAGGAACAGATCTGAATTGTGGTAGAACAGGTACCATTGTTCTTTGTATTTAACAATGGAGTGATGATTTGTACCGCTATTCACTTCATCCAGAATAACTCCTTTGTACTCGTATGGTCCAAGAGGGTGATCGCCTATACCGTAATATATTTTTTTGCCATTGGCCCTACCGGAATAAGACATATAATATTTACCCTTGTATTTATGAACCCAAACGGCTTCAAAAAATTCGTCGGTTCCTTTAACGATTTTTATACTATCATCAAAAGAAATCATATCTTCATTCAATCGCACTGCATTCACATCATTCTGACCAAAGAACAAGTAAGGCGTTCCATCATCATCAATAAATATACACGGATCTATCAAATCGCGCGTAGCTTTAACGCCTGGAGTTTGTCTTGTGATCAGCGGTTTCCCCAACGGATCGGCAAAAGGTCCTTCAGGATTTTCGCCAACGGCTACTCCGATAAAATCCTGATCGGTTGGATAGTAGAAATAGTATTTCCCTTTGTAATAAGCACAATCCGGAGCCCATGCTTCCTTTTTTGCCCATTTAATGTCTTTCAATGCTAGAGCTACTCCATGATCGGTCCAGTTGACCAGGTTGGTTGACGAAAATACATGCCAGTCGATCATATCAAATGTGCTGGCTGAATCACGATCGTGTGACGGATACAGGTACATCTTACCCTCAAAGACATGAGCTGAAGGATCGGCTGTGTATATATGCGTGATAATTGGATTTTGCGCGTAAACGGAGACAACGAATAAAAATACAATGCAGAATAGAAAAATGGATTTCATAATGCGTTGCTGTTAAGTATTCCGGAAACAATATTCGATAATGCTGTTAATATGGATATCTGCTGTGTCAATATAATTTATGTCAAAATAGTCATGATCAAAGATCAATGGCAGTTCCGTACAGCCAAGTACAAGGGAATCGATTGCTTTTTCAGCGATCATTGATTCCGTTATATCAATAAATCTTTTTTTCGTGCTGTCCTTCACAATGCCAACAGCCAGTTCGGAGAATATTTTTTCATGGATAAAGTCCTGGTCTTCGTTGTCGGGAACAATTATTTCCATGCCATATTTCGCATAATGAGCAGGATAAAAATCTGCCTTCATTGTGAATCCGGTGCCCAGCAATCCGATTTTTTTATTTTTGCTTATTTTTTCAGCGTACCTGGCGCTTTCTCCCACAATGCTGATCATCGGGACGTTTGCATTTTCATTTACCTGATTGAACACGATATGGGGCGTATTGGAAGCGATTGAAACAAAATCGGCCCCGGCTTTTGCTAGTGAATCGACTGCCCTGGATAACAAACCAATTACCGAATCCAGATCGTTATTATCCAGGTAAGCTTTGAATTCGGACATGTCCACACTGTAAATGATGATTTCAGGAAA
>CAZWFM010000181.1:0-4807 GCA_964633185.1 uncultured Bacteroidales bacterium
CCGATGAAGATGATTTTACAAAACAACAAATTCACCTTTTTAACGGCATCTGTGAGACCATCTCTGAACGTCTCGGATACAAACCCATCCGCCACATAGTAAATTCTGCCGGAATTGAACGGTTTCCGGAGGCTCATTTTGACATGGTACGTTTAGGGATCGGTTTGCATGGTATATCGAGTATCGATAAGAAATTAAAAACGGTCAGTACCTTAAGGACCAGGATCAGTCAGATCAAGCAGGTTACTCCAGAAGACACGATAGGTTACAACAGACGTGGCAAAGTAAAAAGTAATTCTGTGATCGGAATTATTCCTGTTGGTTATGCCGACGGACTTAACCGTAAATTGGGGAACAGCAACGGACAAGTATTGATAAAAAACCAACATGTTCCTTTTATAGGAGATATTTGCATGGATATGTGCATGATTGATGTGACCGGAATTCATGCCCGGGAAGGCGATGAAGTCATTGTATTCGGTGAAGGTAACCCGATTGATAAAATAGCAGCAAAGATCGGCACAATCCCTTATGAAGTATTAACTGGTGTTTCTTCAAGAGTGAAGAGAGTATATGTTAACGAATAAATAATAATCTTAAGATAAGCCAGTGTCTTTTTAGCCTTATTTATTCATGAATTTCATTTACTAAATTGTATACGATTAAGTTACACTAACTTTTTTACAAAAACTAAGTGTACCTAAATCGGGTTAACCTGCTTTGGCACAGAACATTCTAAGAATTTATGAATACGGCAGGTTAGATTAATCTCAAGAGCATGGGTATGTGTTTTTGTCAACTTTTCCCTTTTAGTTCAAAAAGAATAGTTAGGATTCATCATGGGTTTTAAATGGCTTCATCCATTGTATAAGAAGAGGTACAATGAAAATATCTGCCAGATAAGCTGCAAAAATCCCCACACATGAGAGAATCCCCATATTAACAGTACTTTTCACATCAGAAATTGTAAATACAAGAAAAGTGCACAAAAGGATAATGGTTGTTTTTGTGATGGCAACTCCTACCTCTTTATATGAATTATCTATGCCATTATTGTAGTCTTTAGAATTGCTAATGTTGGTTTTCAGGGAAGAAATAAAATGAATTGTATCATCCACTGCCAATCCAAGTACAAGAGGAGCAACTGTCATTGTAACAAATTCCAATGGGATTTTGCCATAACCTACGATTGCACCACAGACAATCACAGGAAATACATTTGGTAACATAGCCACCAATCCCAATTTAACGCTTCCAAAACATATCATCATCAGGATAGAGATAATTGCCAGCGCAAATCCTATTGAGTTTATTAATCCCCTGGTAATGTATTGATTCATTAATGCCATTTGATAGGTGGATCCACTTAAAAAATGGTCAGTTCCCTGCGGAAAATAATTTAAAACCAGGGTATCAATCTTATGAATATTATTCTGAATTGTCATGGATGAAAAATCAGACATCTCAATGAATATCCTGGCAGTAGAATAATCTTCATTTGTCCAATCTCTCAGTAGATCCGGTTTAAAAACTTTGACCAAAGAAAACAGCCTGTCTAAAATTCTTTGTTTTTTAGGTGTGATGTAATGATCATTATTCCCAAAATGATAAAGCCTGTTTACTTTGCTTGTTATTTGCAATAGTGAAGAGGTTCTTTTTACCAGGGGAAGAGAGTCAATATCTTTTTGCAGTGCTTCCAGTCTGCTTATATATAAGGAATCTTTAAACCAGCCAGACTTTCCCACTATTGTTAAATCCATAAATTCATTAGAAGAAATATCTGAATGCTTAATTTTTACCTGATCCTTCATATGCTCAAGTTTTGTCCCCATCATTTTTTCCGAATTAAAATCAATTCTAACCTTTAAACTGCCATAGAATGCCCCCAGGGTAATGGCCACAAAAATGCACATGAGCAGTGTCTTATTTTTAAGAATATAATTTGAAAGCAGATCAAATACATGTTCAAAGAAGAGATTTGTTTTTACCTGTCCTGAGACTAATTCTTTGTCATTCCCAAAAGAGAGTATAACAGGAAAAAGGAGCATGCAAAGAATATAGACAATGAAAATGCTGGTGGCAGATACAATTCCTACCCATTTTATTGGATGCACTTTAACAAATACGAAAGATAACAATGCTGATATTGTAGTAATTGCTGTGAAAAGAATAGGCCTCCATGTTTTTTTCAAAGCATACTCTACAGATTCCCTTCTTTTACCTGTTCCATCGAAATGTAGTCGAAAGAAATGATCTATATGAACAGCGTTTCCAATGCAAACACCCATGGTAATCAGGATCGGAACTGAGATAAAAGCGCTTTCAGCAGATATGTGCAACCATCCTAAGGCTCCAAAAACAATTGCCGGAGTGATTAGAGTTAAGGATAGAGTGGCTATTACTGTTTGTCTGCTTCTGAATATAATGATACAAAGGACAAGTGCTATTAAAGCACCAAATAATAATATCATTGAAAGATCGTTTAACATTTCCTCTTTCCTTCGGTGTGCAAAAACAGACGCCCCGACTGCAGTAATTGTCATATTGCTATCACAATCAATAGCTGCGATAGTTCGATATGCCAGCTTACCCAATTCAAATTCGTTTGGCTTTTCATTGTCCTTAAAAGTTAAAGGAACCATGATCATGGCCTCTTTTCTGTTTTGAGAAAAAAATCTGCCAATAAAAGAAGGATCATGTAAATACTTTTTTATAGTATTTTCTTTTCCCGTTTGACTGGATATAAGTTTACCAGTACTGTCAAATACAAACTCATTCCGGCCCAATTCTCTGGAATCGATATTGGTGATAGAATGTATGCTTTCGGAATAAGGAAAGTTTTCTTTGATCCTTTCGCCTATTTCATGAATCTTTTCGAGCGATTGAGTTGAAAAAACATCATTGCTTTCAAACAGAACTCCAATAAATTCATTCACTCCAAAGATCTGTTCAAATCGTTCCTGCTTTTCCAGGGCATCATCTCCTTCAAGAAAATAATCTGCCATGTCAACTTTGATATCCACTTGTAAAAGACCCGGAATGGATAAAAAGAACAGAATAACAATTGCACTAAAAATGGGTATTCGATGATTTAGAATACGATTTGGGAAGTTCATTTTGATTTGTTTGATTACGCCCTGTTGAATTTCACCTGATAGGTCTGAATTGTATTTTCCATCCAATTGGCCACCTGCTCCGACATTTTTATCAATTCTTCTTTTGGTATCTCATGATGATTATTTATTGGTGGAGGAATTATCGGATCACCAAAAACACATATCATTTTCACCCAATTCTCAGGCATTTCTTTCCCAAAGAATTTTCTCCTTTTTAAAACATAAACCATTGGTATAAGAGGTGCCTGATGAAAACATGCCTGTTGAAATGCTCCCAATTTGAACCGGTATATAGTCTGACTCAAAAATACCAAATTCCCTTCCGGCAGAAACATAACATGTTGTTTCTTTTTCAGCACCTTCCCAACCGGATTGGTGATCATCTTTAAGCCCGATGACGATGAAGGAATAGGAAAAGCATAAAGCAATCTGAGTATTGTCCGGGCTATTGGAACTTCAAAATTGCGTTGTACCACTGAAACATGCAAACGTTTCGGAAAAATGATAGCACTGGCAAAAACAGTATCAAAATAATGACAATGATTGCTTACCACAATACATCCTTTTTTGCGCATCAGTTTGCGAACTTTTTTGCGGTCTACGATTTTCAATCCCAAAAAAAAGACAGAACATACCTGAGCGATAAAAAAGGCCAGAAGATAACACGGAATTGATATTGCATTAAACCACCATTGGTTGTAAATAAACCGATAGGGTTTCCGGAAATCAATTTTTTTGACATTATTTACACCAATAATTCTTTCTTCCGGTATTTCAGGTCTGATTTTTACTTCCACCTTTTACTGATATTGAAATTTGTTAGTTTTTCAAAACATAAGGATTCATTTTCTCTCCTTTTGGCAGTAAGTTATTATTCCCGTTATGGGTATTTAAAACATCTTGATAAAGCTGCTCCATGGCAGCAATTGATTTTTCAATTCTGTATTTTTCTGCCATCATAAGTATTGGCTCTTTCATTTTAACCAGAGAAGTTCTGTTCTCGTACCAATAATCAATTTTTCCAGTCATTTCTTCAATATCCCCCGATTTAAATGATAACCGTTCATCCAGAGAAAATTTGGAAGCTGCGCTATTCGGAGAATCTTCTATCAGACAAGGTAATCCACAGCCGATAGCCTCCATACAGGAACGACTTTCCAGTTCAACACCGGAAGAATGAACGTACAGATCGGCCGTGTTTAAAAAAAGGTGTTTCTCTTCTTCAGAAATGTATCTTACCAATGGTTCTACCGGAAGCTCTTTTCCTCTTTCTCTGAGCCTGGCTGAAGTTTCTCCCCGTCCGCAGATCAATAACTTAATATCGTCTTTATACTTAGATTTAAGCACTGCATCAATGATTGTCTCCTGCTTTTTTTCCATTGCATGGCGGCCTATGTTTATGATCACAAATTTATTCCCAAAAAAATCCGGTCTTTTTGCATGTTCCATCGGGAAAAATTCTCTTGGAATGCCATTGGAAATAACTCTAAAATGAGATTTGGTTCCTCTGGAACTTAGTAGATCAGCTGCAAGTTCAGAAGGGCAGTGTATTGCTTTTACCCTGTTGAACAATTGATAGTTGAACCAATGATTAAAAAACCAGTCCATAGTCTTATTGTCCTTGCCCATAGCACCAGTCAAATTCTGAGATTGAATATGACATGCTCCCATAACAGGAATGTTCATTTTTT
>CAZWFM010000182.1:0-4800 GCA_964633185.1 uncultured Bacteroidales bacterium
TTGTCTTTAATATCTGATTTTTCCATAAGTTTTTTGAATCCGTCCCAGTCTTCAGCTGTTTCAAGTGTACTTAAAAATCCTTCAGTATTAAAGCCTTCAACTTTCATTTTCTTTAATGCACGAGTAAGGTATTTTTCAGCAGCATCTCCTCTGTTACCTGATAATCTTTCATTCAGATCATACTCTCCGTCCGGTGAGGCATAGGAAGAAATTTTTGCGTCTTTGATTACAATTGCTGAATCGGTTGATGCTTGAGCTATTTTTTTCTGAAAGCCAGTAACTTGTTCTTTTTTTAGTTCTGAATTTCGAATATCATATTTATTAATCACATAAAGGATTTCAGCATCGTAAGTTTCAGGAACTATTCTCTGGAATTTGTCTCCAACAAGAATTGATTTTGCTTTATCGTTAACCAGGGTTGGTGTGGCAATAACACCATCAGCAATTTTAATTCCGGGAATAAGTACCGGATCTTTATCCTTTATTTGAGCACTCATTTCAACAACCAGCTCTGATTTCAACATTTCTGGTTTATAGGGAACTTTGCCAGTATAAGTATAATTACCACCTGCATAAGGGATTACTTTATTGTTAGCTTCAACTTTTTCACCCTGTAATGTAGTCGGTTCAAATTCTGTTTGACCGTCTTCGTATTTCAATACTGGAGTAGCAGTGACTACCGCTTTTTTATTGAAGTATTTTTCCGGGAAAGTTGTGTTGATGGTTACTTCTACTTCACCACCATGGGTTTCGACTGGAGAAGGTTGAACATCGTAATCAACGGTACTGGAGTTATCTACCATTTTGTTTAAACCTCCACAGCTGCTAATTACAATAGCTGCAACACCAAGAGTCAATAGGTTCAGCGTAAGTTTTTTCATGATGTACTTGTTATTTAATTTACAATTTTAATTTATGCTGGTTTGAATAAAAATTTTAGCTCTAATACAAACATAATAATGTTTTCAATATAAAAAAAATAAAACCTTGCACGAGATTTCAATTTTTTGCTAAAATAAGAAAAATTAGAAAACTGCTTAATAATCAATAGAATAAAATTATAAAAAGAATTGATATTTATTTGGACTATTTGTGTTTATTCAGTTAAAAAAACTATTAAGATTCATTAAATCAATGGTTTACAATTTCTTTTTTGTTTATACATTACAATTGTTGATTTTGCTGATATTTTTTATTGTCTTTCATTTTTCCGAACAAATATCCTGAAATCATCCCTACTGCAAAAAAAGTCAAGATAAGATTTCCCGGGTTTTCTTTTATTGTCCAGGCAATTAACAATCCTAACAATGCACCAAGCAATCCAAACAGAAAAGTGAACAATGAAGAGTAATACGTTGCCAGTTTAAGCTTATGCTCCTTTTTTAAATGGGATTCTATTTTATCTTTTGTGATCATAAAATCTTTTCTTGTATTCACAGAATCAAGGCATTCGGGCAATTCATCAGCCAACCTTTCCAACAATCTTATGTGATTTTTACATTCCGGGCATATGGAAGAATACAGTAACGTTTTATCAGCTAGTATCGGTAAACGGGCAATGTTATAAAACTTAAAATCTGATGGATGAAATTTGTTTTTTTTCCCTTCAAGTGTCTGATAATAATGATTCAGCCATATTTTTTCGTCCATGATTTATCCAATCTATTCGTAAAGTTTTACTAAAAATAAAAAGGTTTTTCTAAAGGTTATTTCAGTTTTTACGGTTTATTTACTTTTAGCAGTCTCTGATTATTCCTTTCGATGATTATTGCTTTTGTCTTTATCGGGTTTTGGTAAGAGCACTTTTCTGGATAATTTAAGGTTCCCTGTTTTAGCATCGATATCAATTAATTTTACTTCAACTGTATCTCCAACCTTCATCTCATCTTCGACGTTGTTGATTCTGTGCCATTCAATTTCAGAAATATGCAGCAAACCATCTTTTCCGGGAAGTATTTCAACAAAAGCTCCAAAGCTTACAATTGATTTCACTTTTCCTTTATAAATTTTCCCTATTTCAGGAACTTCAACGATTGCTTTTATACGTTTCAATGCAGCCTCAATAGTTTCTTTATCTATTGCAAAAACATCAACTACACCAACATTATCCACTTCTTCTATAACAATAGTTGCTCCCGTTGTATTTTGTATTTCCTGAATTACTTTTCCGCCAGGACCGATCAAAGGACCTATCATTTCTTTTGGTATGATAATCTTTTCAATTCTTGGTACATGTGGTTTATAGTCAGCTCTTGGTTCGGATATGGTTTCAAGCATTTTATCAAGTATATGAAGTCTGCCCTTTTTGGCTTGCTCAAGAGCTTCTTCAAGAGTTTCGTATGATAAACCTTCTACTTTGATGTCCATCTGTGTTGCAGTTATACCATCCTTTGTTCCGGCGACTTTGAAGTCCATATCACCAAGGTGGTCTTCATCACCTAAAATATCGGATAGAATAGCATATTTTCCTGATTCCGGATCAGTAATCAGTCCCATTGCAATTCCTGAAACAGGTTTTTTAAGTTGTACTCCCGAATCCATTAATGAAAGGGTCCCTGCACAAACGGTGGCCATGGATGAAGAACCGTTTGATTCAAGAATATCAGAAACTACTCGTATTGCATAAGGATTCTCTTCAGGAATCATATTTTTAAGAGCCCGGTGGGCTAAATTTCCGTGTCCTATTTCTCGTCGGCTGATCCCTCTTAAAGGTCTTGCATCTCCGGTAGAAAAAGGAGGAAAATTATAATGCAGAACAAACTTGTCAGTTCCCTGAATTAAGACTTCATCAATAACCTTTTCATCCAGTTTTGTACCTAAAGTGACAGTGGTAAGGGATTGTGTCTCTCCTCTTGTAAAAATAGCAGAGCCATGAGATGCAGGCAGGTAATCCACTTCGCACCAGATTGGTCTTATTTCATTCATTTTTCTTCCATCAACCCTGACTTTCTCATCGAGTATGAGTGATCGTACAGCTTTTTTCTCCACCTCATGATAATATCTGTCGATTAAAATTTCAGGAACTTCATCATTTTCAGCCAATGTGGATGTAAACCATTCAACGAATTCAGCCTTAACAGTGTCAAGTGCATCATGTCTTTCTTGCTTGGCGGGGGTGTTTTTTACTACCTCATACACTTTTTTGTATGTTTTTTCCCAAACAAGCTTTTCCAGTTCTTCATCATTAATCTCATGTGAGTATTCTCTTTTTTCAGTTTTGCTAACTTCTTTTGTTAGTTCGATCTGAACCTTACACTGTTTTTTTATTTCCTCGTGGGCATATTTAATGGCTTCAAGCATTTCTTTTTCAGAGACTTCATCCATTTCTCCTTCTACCATCAGAATATTATCAAGTGTAGCACCGACAATAATATCCAGGTCAGCTTCTTCCAGTTCAGTGAAAGTCGGATTAATTTTTAGCTGTCCGTTGATACGCGCAACACGTACTTCTGAAATAGGACCGTTAAATGGTATATCTGACACTGAAAGTGCTGCCGAAGCAGCTAATCCTGCAAGAGCATCCGGCGTGATGTCCTTATCGGCTGAGATTAGATAGATATTAACGAAAGTTTCTGCATGAAAGTCATCCGGAAAAAGTGGTCGTAAAGCCCTGTCTACAAGACGGGAAATTAAAATCTCATAATCATCCGGACGTGATTCGCGTTTTAGGAAACCTCCGGGGAAACGACCTGCCGAAGCATATTTTTCCTTGTATTCAACCTGAAGCGGCATAAAGTCAACATCCTCTTTGGCTTCTTTGGCGCAAGTAACAGCCGCTAATAGCATGGTATTTCCTTGTTTGACAATTACTGATCCATCAGCTTGTTTAGCAAGTTTTCCAGTTTCTATCTCAATTTTTCTGTTATCGCCCAGGTCAATTGTTTTTAAAATTGATGTATACATAGTTTTTAAATTAAACACATTTGTTTTATTAAGGTATTATAAGGCGATCATGACATTCGGAATAATCATTGTCTTCTTGACAATACTCCTTGTTGATGAAAAGAAAAAAGGCAATTGCTAAGATTGCCTTTTTTCTTTTATTTTCTTAATTCCAAAGTTTTAATAATTGTTCTATATCTTTCAATATTTCTTTTTTTTAAATAATCAAGTAGTCTCCTTCTTTTACCAACTAACTTAAGGAGAGCACGTTGCGTGCTAAAATCTTTATCATTTGCCTTTAAATGCTCGGTGAGGTGGTTGATCCGGTTTGAAAATAAGGCAATCTGACTCTCCGGTGAACCAGTGTCTTTATTTGACTTTCCATATTTGCCAAAAATTTCTTGCTTTTGTTCAGATGTTAAATTCATATATTCAATCAATTAAATATGGCTAAAAAAATAGAAACGCAAAGGTAGATAAAATTTATTATAAACCAAGTTTACATTTGGTTTTAAAACAAGATAATCGGTGGAAAGTCGCATTCCTGTTTTGAAAGGTTTTGTTTCAGGTAAAATGTTATATAGTTCCTGCAAGAAAACTTGTTTTTCCTTGTCTCTCACCCCTTTGATTCCTCTAAAGGGGAAAACTCAACCCCCTGTGTGTAAATGACTTTCCCTTTAGGGGATTGAGGGGTGAGCGCAGGATTTAAATAAATTCATGTGTTTTCTTGCAGACATTCTATAGCAATAGCCAGGTATTAAATATTTTCTCCTTCGATAAGGGTTTTTTTCAACCGATTGATCTGGTTCTTGGTTCCAAGGGCAAAGATTTTATCAGTCGAGGATAAAAGGACTTCAGGTAAAGGGTTGACAATAAAGGAATTATCTGATCGTTTTAAACCGATAATATTTGCCCCTG
>CAZWFM010000183.1:0-4781 GCA_964633185.1 uncultured Bacteroidales bacterium
GGCTGCAAATGTAACAGCTTTTTTCTTTTCTTCATAACTTTTTTTCATCTTTTTTAAAACTGGAAAGAACCTGTTTTGTAACTACCTAATCTAAGGTAAATTACCTTTTTATTTTAAGCCCTTACATGGAAATGAATTGCAATCTGTTTGCAGTAAATAATACATCAAGAAATCCTTTTCTTGTTGTATTACATCGAGAAACAATTTCTCTAATCAATATTTATAGTAGAATGCAAACATTAAAATTACAAAATAGTTACCCAACTTTAAAGAAAAAATAATAATTAATTCATTATAAAAAATTAGATCCTATTCTGAAAATTTAATGCCGGAATTTTAAAAATATATAAAATTGGTGCCAAGTGTATTATCCTAATTGAATTCATTATATATTGCATTTGGTTTCTTATTTCAAATCATAATAAAATGAATGAATCCCTGGTAATAATACCTACCTACAATGAGATTGAAAATATAGGAAAAATGATAACTGAGGTATTTTCTATCTCTGATTTCCATATTCTTGTTGTTGATGATAACTCTCCGGATGGCACTGCTAATGCAGTAAAAACATTGCAAAAAGAATATAAAGACAGACTCTTTATTGAAGAAAGGGAAGGTAAGCTTGGACTTGGAACAGCATATATAAAAGGATTTAAATGGGCATTAAAAAGAGGATATCAATACATTTTTGAAATGGATGCCGATTTCTCTCATGATCCTAAAGATTTACTAAAATTAAAGAAAGCATGTGAAAATGGGGCTGACTTGGCAATTGGTTCCAGATATAAATCGGGTGTTAATGTTGTGAATTGGCCCATGGGTAGAGTCCTTATGTCTTATTTCGCTTCAAAATATGTCAGGGTTATTACCGGACTCCCAATACAGGATGCAACAGCAGGCTTCAAATGCTATAAAAACATTGTACTAAAATCTCTCAATCTTGATAATATAAGATTTAAAGGGTATGCATTTCAAATTGAGATGAAATTTACTGTCTGGAAAATGGGTTTTATTTTATATGAAGTACCCATCATCTTTACAGATCGAAGAGAAGGCAAATCCAAAATGTCAGGAGGAATATTTACTGAAGCAGCTCTGGGAACAATTAAATTGAAAATTTTAAGTTGGTTCAAGAAATATCCAAAATTCAATCATGCATGATCTGCTAATATACAATGCAACTATCGTTAATGAAAATCGACGGTTTGTCGGATCAATACTTATAAAGGATCATTTGATTGATACAATCGCTGAAGGAAGTGGTAATCTGACTGCTTCACGTACAATTGATGCAACAAACCTGATTCTTATACCTGGAGTTATTGATGATCATGTACATTTCCGGGAACCCGGATATACATACAAAGGCGATATCAGATCTGAATCGAGGGCTGCTGCAGCCGGAGGAGTGACCAGTTTTATGGAAATGCCCAACACAAAACCCCAAACAATTACACAGGAAACACTTACTGGAAAGTTTGAGATCGCTAAGGAAAACTCTCTGGTAAATTATTCTTTTTATATTGGTGCAACAAACGATAACCTGGATGAGTTACTGAAAACGAATCCGGAGAACGTATGCGGAATTAAACTGTTCATTGGGTCTTCCACAGGCAATATGCTGATTGATAATCCGGAAAGCCTTAGAAAACTATTTGCTAATGCTCACATTCCGGTGGCTGTCCATTGTGAAGACGAAAATATAATTCAATACAATACACAAAAATATCTCAACAAATTCGGAGAACAAATTCCTATTTCCTACCATCCGATTATCCGCAGTAAAGAGGCTTGTTTTAAGTCATCTGCCTTTGCTGTAAAACTAGCAAATCAGTATGGAACACGTTTGCATATTTTGCATCTTTCAACAGGTAAGGAGCTTGAACTGTTTGATGCAGGTGGTGATTTAAACACCAAGCAAATTACAAACGAAGTCTGTATACATCATTTATGGTTCAATGATAAAGATTATGAAAGACTGGGGACAAAAATCAAATGGAACCCTGCAGTGAAAACTCAGGAAGACCAGGAAGCCTTGTTTAAAGGAATCCTGAATGATAACATAGACATCATCGCTACAGATCATGCTCCTCATACCCTGGAAGAAAAGCGTAATCCTTACCCATCAGCTCCTTCAGGAGGACCCCTGGTGCAACACTCATTAGTAGCAATGCTGGAATTCCATAAACAGGGTAAAATTACTCTTGAAAAGATTGTTGAAAAAATGTGCCATGCTCCGGCAAAGATCTTTCACGTTGATCGCCGTGGTTATTTACGCGAAGGATTTTGGGCAGATTGTGTATTATTGGATTTAAATCATCCCTGGCATGTAAACAAATCAAACCTCTTTTATAAATGTGGCTGGTCTCCATTTGATGGATTCGAATTCAGTTCAATAGTACATACTACACTTGTTAATGGTACCATTGTCTACTCAAAAGGTGCTATCACAGAAGAGAAATGTGGCATGCCATTAAAATTTAACAGGTAATAAAATAGATTAGTGCATTGGTAAGATCATTTTAATTAAAACAATAAATCAATGAAATACTTATATCTTATACTGTTCATAGGAGCTCTGACTTTTACAGGATGCAAACAAAATAAAACTCATGAACCTCCGCTTGTTATAAGAGTGGATTCTTTCTATGGCTCCATAATAGCTGATACTATTATTTATGATGTGATAATTAAAAATCCGGATCCGGATGATTTGTGGACCAGTGAATGCCTGAAAAAAATTCACCATTCAACCTTAATAGATAGTCTGTTTCACCTGGTATACACGAAACAGGCCGTCGCATATGATCTGTATTCAAATGAACCATTGAAAATAAAAGATGTAAAACGTATGGAAAATGAAGAAAACTTTCAGCGAAATCAGATTGGTAAAATACAATTTACCGAAAGATGGTATTTTGATGTTTCAACGCAACAGTTTCAAAAAGAAGTGATTTCCATAGTACTCGGACATGAATTGTATAATGACGAAGGATTTGTTCGTGGCTACAAACCTGTTTATAAACTTAAATTAAATCATTAACCACTTATTTTATTATCCTATTCGGAATATCCTGATATTCTTTAAGGATATTGATTTCATGATTTGTATTTTTTTTCATAAGAAACGTAATTTTGCAATACGTATTCAATCAAATACTATTTAATTTGCATTAAATAAAATATATAGTTGAAATGTTAACAGTAGAAAAAATTGGCGGTACATCCATGAGTAAATTCCATGATGTACTCAACAATATAATTATTGGAAAAAGAAGTGATTTTGAATTGTATCACAGGGTCTTTATCGTCTCTGCTTACAGTAATGTGACAGATTGGTTGCTGGAACACAAGAAATCAGGGAAACCAGGAATTTATCAATTGTTTATTCAAAATAAAAACTTTGACAAAGCTCTAAATGAAGTTTTAAGAAAATTACTTGAAATAAATAAAAGTTTCAGAAATATAAATCTTGATCTTGCTATTGCTGAAAACTTCATCACAAATCGTATTCTACAGGCTAAAAATTACCTGAATAGTCTTGCTGATGTTCTCGCCACGGGTTATGTCAACAAACATAATATACTTCTGGCTGCACGTGAAATTCTTGCCTCAATCGGAGAAGCTCATTCAGCCTTTAATTCGGTAAACATTTTAGAAAATAATGGTATTGCTTCCACTTTTGTTGATTTATGTGGTTTCAATGACTCAGAATTCCTTACTATTGATGAACGAATCCACAAATCCTTTTCGAAAATTGACTATAGCAAAACTATTCCTGTTGTTACAGGTTATACGAAAGGAACAGAAGGTATTATGAGAGAATTTGACAGAGGTTATTCCGAAGTCACATTCAGTAAGATTGCCGTTGAATTGAAAGCAGACGAAGCTATAATACATAAAGAATTCCATCTTTCATCAGCAGACCCTAATGTTGTTGGAATTGAAAAATCAATTCCGGTTGGATTTACGAATTATAATGTTGCAGACCAGCTTGCAGATATTGGGATGGAAGCTATACATCCCAAAGCTTCAAAACCCCTTGAGATGAAAGACATTAGCATCAGAATAAAGAACACTTTTGATCCTGAACACCCTGGAACTGTTATTTCCAAGAACTATGTGGGCGAAAAATCAAAAGTCGAAATTATTTCCGGTACTGATAAGGTCATAGCTATTGAAGTACATGATCCGTCAATGGTTGGAGAAGTAGGTTTTGATATGCACATCATGGAGATATTTCATAAATACAGAGTGAGTTACATTTTAAAATCTACCAATGCAAATAGCATAACACAAGTAATTTGGGAAAAAGATCTTAAAAAAGAACTTGTAAAAGAACTTAAACAAAAGTATCAGGAAATTACTGTCAAGGAGGTTGCCCTTATTTGTGTTTTGGGAACCAACATTGCCCAACCGGGAATACTGGCAAAAGCTACAACTGCTTTAGCCAAAAACAATATAAATATTGAAAGCTTTTCTCAATCTCTCAAACAGGTGAATATGCAGTTTGTAATACAAAGAGATCAATACAAACAAGGCGTTATTGCACTGAATGATACGCTTTGTGCAAAAAGTTAACCGGCAACAGTATATGAATTCTTTCTTTATTCAGTCTTTACACTTCCTATTACAGAATAATAAGCAGGTTTAGGTTGATAATTTCTGTCAAACAATAATGGGTAATTGGTTCTTCCGGGTATTGGCCAGTTATTTTTCCACGATTGTCCGTCCTGAATACCCCAAATCGTTACTCTGCTTATATTGTCTTTATGTTT
>CAZWFM010000184.1:0-4760 GCA_964633185.1 uncultured Bacteroidales bacterium
TTTAAGTTATTGCAGAAATATAATTTTATTGAGAATATTATCAAAAATTGTAAACCAAAAACTATTGAATATATTGTATTATTCGTAATGATTATAATAAAAAAGCATAATGAAGGGGAATAAAATTAATTTTGATATCAGTTATATAAACAACAAGAAAGAATAGAATGGACACTTATGCCTTAAATTCTTCTCAAAGCAACCAACACAATTTGTTATTCATCATAAGTATGTGCTAAAAATGTTTAAGCTATGAAAAAAAACATTTTTCCCATCATGTTGCTTTGGATGGTAGTTTATGTTTTGGTCTCATGTTGTAATTTAGCAGATCTTTACCTATACGAGTTGCTCAGGAAAGTAATGCGTTTCAAACCAAAAAAGATATTATTGTTTCTCTGCTTCTCAGGAATACTACAATGTAAAACTGCTTTTTCTCAAAACTTAATTCCCAATGCATCGTTCGAAGATACTTCACTAATTGTTGAAGAGAACCTTCAAAACTGGCATAAGTATTTCGGACATGATACCCCCGATTATTTTAACCTAGGAAATATTTCTCCCAATAATAACCTGTTCGACACCTATATAGGAGGTACGCTGCCTAAAGAAGGGGATGCCTTTATGGGTCTTTTTTGTTACCGGGCCTGTCCCTCAAAAAACAGTAAAAATGTGAGAGAATTTATTGAATCACCGTTAATCCGTAAATTAGCAAAAGACTCAGTTTATAGCTTTAAAGTTTCGCTTTGTCTGGATGCAGAATCCAATGTCGTTATTCGAAATTTTGGGGTTCTGTTTACAGAGGAACCCAGAGAGATTAAGAGAGAGTCGAAGCTTTTCCTGACAAAACCCAGTATATGTTTTGACAGCGTGTGGCTCGATAGCACAGCAGGTTGGATAACTTTACAAAAACTTTATACGGCTTCCGGGAATGAAAACTATGTTGTTGTCGGGAACTTTTATCCGGATAATAAGACCTTTACCAGAACCCGGGAAGATAAAAATGATGCTGATAAGAAAGAAAAATGGAAACTTACAAAACACGAATTAGCAGCGTATTATTATATTGATGATCTGGTACTGGAAAGGACACTCACCAAAAAAACAAAATCTACCGGGGTAAAAAATGAAAGTCCTTCCAATGAATATGAGATCTCTAAAATAAAAAAAGACTCAGCCGTAGTTTTAAACAATGTTAATTTTGAGTTCAATACTACACAATTCATCAAGGGATCCTATCAGGACCTGGACAGGCTGGTACGTTTCTTACAGAGTAATCCGGATATGAGAATAAAAATAAACGGGTATACAGATAATATAGGTAGCCGCAGATATAATCTCCGCCTTTCCTATGAACGATCTGAAGCGGTCAAGGAGTATTTGGTTGAAAGGGACATCTCCGGTGGAAGAATAGAATGTGAGGGTTTCGGCTATGAAAAACCTTTAAGACGAAACGATAACGAGGAAAACAGGCAAATAAACAGGAGAGTGGAATTTGTCATTCTCAATAAATTTTTTTAGCATGAAAAAAGCTGCATGTATTTCATTTGCTTTTTCTTTTTGCCTCGCTTGTATGTCTCAATCCTTTATAATCCGGAATGGATATATGATTCAACCGATTCTGATCAATCCTGCTACCTGTGGTGTTGACTTTGTTCCAAAAGCTATCCTATCGTACGAAAAACAATGGTTAAAAATACCACAGGCTCCCTCATCCTTCTATGCATCGGGGGAAATGCGTCTGGGCAAGTACGATTTTTATAATCCTCGAATGTATATTAACGATACAAAATTCAGATCGTTAGAACGGGTAGGACTGGGAGCCGGACTTTATTCGGATAATAATGGTCCTTTCCATGAGATTAATTTTTTACTTACCTATAGTTATCATTTGCCTTTAAACGAAAGTACTGCTCTTTCCTTTGGTATTACGACAAAATTAAATCATTTTGGCGTTGATGCTTCTGAAATAGACCCCATAACAACTGATGATCCGCTAATCAGTTTTGAAAATCATACTGATGTAAATACCAGTGTGGGGACCTACATCTATCATAACGAATACTATGCAGGTTTTTCCGGAGTGAATCTTTTTAACACAGCTACAAGTCCCATGAATTTTCCTGCATTAAAACAGGTTTTATACGGATTGGGAGGTTACAGGTTCAGAAATGAAAGCGGAACACTAATATTGGAACCTTCTGTAACTCTAAAATACTACTTAAGAGAACATAGTCTTCATACGGACTTCCATGTCAAAATGTATCTCACTAAATATGGATGGCTAAGTATCTCATACCTGAATGAAGCTCAGTTGGAGTTTATTCTGGCACTAAGGGTGTATAAATTCTATTATATTGCTTACAAATTTGCAGGTGTTCAGAATGAGTTAAGTACCTGTACAAATAATACTCATGGTATTATCCTTGGGATAAATTTGGGAGTAAACAGAAATACTACAATTATTTATTAAACTGCTGCCATGAAAATTATTACTGTTTTAAGCTTTATGATACTTATGGTTAGCGGATTTTCTACTTACGCACAAACCATCAGCATACATTCTGTGGGCACCTTGCGTCAGACCAGCTTTGATAATGGGTATACACTTGACGGGGATCATATGGCCGGTTCAAGAGCAAAATTGTATAATCCCGAAAACTTCAGCGATACGGCCCAGTATAAAAAGAATATTACTATTTATAGTGCATACTATACCGCAGGGAGTTTGGAGCAAATTACTCAGATTAATGGTATTGATATTTTTTTCTTCGGATCATTTTACGGAGAGACCGGCTTTATTCTATTTACTCAGGCAGAGATAGATTCGTTGTATGCATGGTCATTAAGGGGTGGAAAATTGATTATTGCAGAACAACGTGGTCAGAGTGGTTATCCCATGGAGAACCTTGGCCAGAAATGGGGATATGCCATAACCTGGCAGTCGACTTCCAATATTTTGCCTGTTGAAAAAGCAAAAGATAACAGGATATTCAACGGTCCGTTTGGTGTGGTTGAGCACGCCAGTATGGGTGGTTCTGCCCAGGGATACTTAAGTGGAACCAGTACAAATACTTCTGTGCTGGCAACAAACAGTAGCGGGAAAAGCACCCTGATTATTGATTGTATAACGAGGGACCTGATTATTGCTGATGTGGATGCATACACTGATTTAGGGGGATTGACCAATGGCGATGAAATTTTGAATGAACAGGATCGGTTTTGGGCCAATACTATCGCATTTATGGATAGTCTGGAAGATGCTCCGCCGCCTGCCGTTATTCAATACGACGGGACCAGCCTGTATACTGATAATTTTTACGGCTATCAGTGGCTTTTCAACTGGGATATACTTGAAGGTGCCGATACATCGGCAATTATTCCGGAAACAGATGGTTATTACAGGGTTATCGTTGAAGACGATATCGGATGTACAGATACTTCCGATATATTCGTCTTCGGGACACCACTGATGCCTGCAATAAATTGTCCGGAGGATATTACTACTGTAACGGATAGAGGCGTAAACTATGCTACCTTAACACTTCCACTCCCACAAGCCTTCGATACTGATGGTATATCATCCTTTACCAATGATGCACCGGACACCTTTCCAATCGGTGTTACTACAGTAACCTGGACAGTTACCGATAGTGCAGGATACACTTCCAACTGCTCACATACCGTAACCATAATAGATGATGAAAATCCAACAATAAACTGTCCTGCACCAGTTTTCACGGGGACAGATCCGGGCCTGAATTTTGCAACAATTTCTCTGGACACTCCTACCACAAACGATAATGTATTTGTTTCCTCTGTAACAAATAATGCACTGGCTGAATTTCCAATCGGTACTACAAGGGTGTTGTGGACAGTGAATGATTCTTCAGGTAATTCTGCTTCCTGCAATCAAAGAATAACAGTGACAGATACAGAAAATCCAGGAATAAATTGCCCCCCGGAACTATCAACTACAGTTGAACCTGGCCGGGATTATGTTATAATAGATCTCGATTTGCCTGTTACAAACGATAATGACAGTGTCGTTTCAATTACCAATAATGCGCCGGTTGTTTTCCCAGTAGGAACAACAATCGTAACCTGGACAGTTCAGGATAACGCAGGTAATGTAGCTTCATGTGACCAGTTAGTAAATGTTATAGAAGCTGGACCTGAAACCGGATTATCATTCCCTAATATCATTACTCCGAACGGAGATGGTAAGAATGATTATTTTTTCATTAAAAATATACAAGAGAATTCGGAATTAATCATTTTCGACAGGACTGATAAAGTACGCTATAACACCGATAATTACCAGAATGATTGGAATGGTGTGGATACGCAAAACATTCCGCTCGAAAACGGAACGTATTGGTTTTTATTAAACACCCCAACCGGAAAGAACTACAGTGGCTATGTGATTGTTAAAAGGGAGTAGATAATAGATTATGAGTTTCAAGTGATTTTAATCCAATATATTAAAACTCATAAGCAATATGATAAAAAGGATACCCCATAATGTGATCCTAAGTGTGTTACTTTCGAACCAATTTCTCGTTGATTTGAAAAAAATATCATCACTCCACTATCTAATTTAAATCTGTCCGGTTTTTTGGGAGGAGGTCAGTTCTGTGGGGGGTATTGAGCATCGCCACCACTAGTCCATACCATTACTATATCTTGTTTAATATCTATAGCGTTTAAATTAATTCACCAACATTTTTTTTTCAGATACAGCAGATACTCTAAAATATCCT
>CAZWFM010000185.1:0-4710 GCA_964633185.1 uncultured Bacteroidales bacterium
ACGGAACACAGGCTTACGCTTATTTCAGGGCATTTATGCCTGCTGCATACAATACAAAAGCAGAAATACGACAAATTGAACCCTATGTATATTGTCAGTCGACACACAGCAAATACAGTCCGCGCTATGGAAATTCACGCCTCCCCTGGCTTAGCGGTGCTGCAACATGGGCATTTTATTCTTCATCACAATACATCATGGGTATCCGGCCGGAATACCATGGAATAACCATTGATCCCTGCATACCGGCAAACTGGAAAGAGCTGAAAATTACGAGGAGATTCAGAGGTAAGATGCTGGATATTAGGATTCAAAATCCTCACAAAAAAGAAAAGGGAATTGCCAGATTGCAGGTGAACGGCACTTTTATTGAAGGCAATTGTATACCGGTTGAAATGCTGAAAGAGAAAAATATGGTAGAAGCAGTCATGGAATAATAAAGAAAATATCAAGAGGATGTATTATAAGTTAACAAACCGCAAAGAGCGCGAAGTGCACGCTAAGAACGCAAAGTGCCATCTAATTGAATTTTAAACAATTGCGATCTTTGCGCCTTCTTGTCGACCTCTGCGGTTAAATATAAAATGGACTTTTAAAATAGCCCCACAATTCTATAGTTAATTGTTTGTTTATTCAATGAGTTAGAAGAGTTATTTCTTATTGCAATGAGAATCAGACTTTGACTTTACCAGGCCTGACTGTCACAATAAACGAAGTCGA
The DNA here is from genome assembly GCA_964633185.1 of uncultured Bacteroidales bacterium. GTDB lineage: Bacteria > Bacteroidota > Bacteroidia > Bacteroidales > UBA10428 > UBA10428. The sequence continues at coordinate 721 of CAZWFM010000185.1, forward strand.
ACTGTGAATCATGAAGTTATAACTTACTTCTGCCGACACGACTCTTTCTTTTGTACATAATCATTTTTTTATTTACAACATCAATAAAAAAGGATTAACCAAAAAATCCCGAGAAATAATAAAATTTCGTTTTGTTCTATTCATTCAAATGATTAGTATTGTAGTTGTAATTTTTGAAATTGATTTATCACAAGAGTACTTTTCTGATAAACCCTGTCTCTCTGGCCTGATGGATCGCTTCAAAACACACTACAGTTGAAAACAGATCCAATGAAAAAATCATCCGTACCCGCTTCTCAAAAGGTTTTATGGGGTCTTGGCGGTTTTGCCGAAAACCTTTCAAACAACACACTTCTTAGTCTTGCATACCTGATCTTCGGTGTAGGTATGGGTATTAATCCTCTCTATATAGGAATAGCTTTAACGGCTTCACGTGTCCTTGATGCAGTTACCGATCCCATAATGGGAAATATTACCGATAACACAGTTTCTCGCTGGGGAAGAAGAAGGCCTTATATTTTTCTTGGAGCAATACTTATGTCACTATTCTTTGCATCTATATGGTTTACACCCAGAGATAGCACTGAATTTATACAGACAGCATATCTACTTATAACCTGCTCTCTTTTTTATCTTGGTTTTACTGTATGGGTTATCCCATATAGCGGTCTGGGACTAGAAATGGTTACTGATTATGATGAACGTACACGTCTGATGACATTACGTGTATTTCCGTCATACATCGTAGGTGTACTCATTGCCTCTTTGTATGCCATAACATTGAAAAGTGAGTGGTGGGGTGGAGATGAAGTGGTTGGAGCAAGGTATGTTGGAGTAATTATTGCCGGTTTAATGCTAATTACTGGTATTTTGCCTTCAATCTATTGCAGAGAACGATATGCTCAGAAGAAACAGGAAAAAATTGATCTTTGGCCGGCTATTAAATTCACGCTTAAAGACAAAGCATTTCTTCTATTGGTTGGTTCAGTTTTTTTTGTGTTTGTTGCTCTCTTTTATATGATACCTCTGCTAACATATATAAACTTATATCATGTTTGTGAAGGAAATAAAATACTCACAGGCAAGTTGGGTGTTATTACGGGTCCCACACAAGCAGTCGGACAAATACTTGCTACAGTGGCAATTGCTTTTTTTGCAAAATTTTTCGATAAGAAAAATGTATTAATTACAGGATTGATCATTGGTATTTTAGGATATCTTAGCAGTTGGTATTTGTTTACTCCGGACAATCCTTATCTTGCAATTTTACCTCCGGTGTTTATAAACATTGGCCTGTGTGCTTGCTGGGTATTGAACGGATCTTTCAGTGCAGATATTTGCGATTACGATGAGCTTAAAACAGGACGGCGAAGAGAAGGTATGTATGCCGCAGTATTTGGATTTCTTAATAAAGCTGCCATTGCATTAGTATTACTCGTAAGCTCGTGGGTACTCGGATTTCTTGGATTCAAAGGTGAGGGCCTTCAACCCACAACCGGACAATTATTCACCTTGCGCTGGACTTATATAGTAATTCCCACCATTTCAATGATTGCAGCTATTCTATGTATGTGGAAATACCCGCTTACTAAAAAACGCGTAGCCGAGATACAACAAGAACTGGAGATAAGGAGAGCTGAAGTAGGATCAGATTTGAAATAGACTTTCTCAAATAACTGAAATTTTATCTATTAATAAACTACCATGTGTCACCCTGAGCCAAGTTGAAGTGTGATTTATAATAAAATCATGCCAGAACTCAACTCAGCATGACTTGTACTTATTGATTTTACCGTATGTGACAAAATCATCTCCTTGCCAATTTTCATCCAAACCACTACTTTTGCCATTTGCTTAACATGTTAAAGACACGATTATGCAGTACGGATATTTTGATGATGAAAGAAAAGAATACGTAATAACTCAACCTGATACTCCACGCTCGTGGAGCAATTACCTGGGATCAACACGATACGGAGCCATTATTACAAACAATGCCGGAGGATATAGTTTTTTCCATTCATCGGCTCAGGGCAGATTCCTCAGATTACGATTTAATGCCATACTCATGGACCAGCCGGGGAGATATATCTATTTTCATGACAAAGACAGTAAAGATTACTGGTCGGCATCCTGGCAACCCGTGGGTAAATCACTACAAAAATACAAATCGGAATGTCGACATGGCTCTGCTTATACGATCATCAAATCGGAGTATTCCGGTATTGCGTCCGAGACTTTATATTTTGTGCCTCTGGGGAAAAATTATGAATGCTGGCACGTAAAAGTTACAAATCAAAGCAACAAGAACAGATCACTTCGTGCTTTTACCTATGTGGAATTTGCCAGCAACTGGAATGCCTGGGATGATATGAACAATTTGCAATATGCTCAATACATCATTAAAACAGGTTTTATTGACGGTATCATTGATCATGGCTCCAATGTTTTTATTCCGCCACAGCCGGAAAACTTTGAGGAAAAGGACCAGGGAAGACATTCGTTCATCGGCATTGCGGGAGCAAAAATCACAGGGTATGATACCGATCGTGAAAAATTTCTCGGCCCCTATCACAGCTATGCAAATCCGATCGCAGTGGAAAAAGGACAATGTGGTGACTCATTGGCTGAAGGAGATAACGGATGCGGAAGTCTGCAGACAGATATTGAACTCAATCCGGGTGAGACCAAAGAGTTCACGGTTGTATTAGGTATTGGCGAAGCAGAAAAAGAAGGCAAAGAAGCTGTAAATGCCTTCCGGGATAAAAAAGCTATTCAGATTGCATTTGCCGAATTAAAGAATTACTGGCATGCACGTATCGAAGGACTAACAGCCCATACTCCTGATCCTGATTTCAACAGTATGATCAACATGTGGAATCCTTTCAACAACCTGATAACCTATGCATGGTCAAGAGCTGCCAGTCTGATATACAGCGGCGAACGCGATGGTCTGGGCTACCGGGATACCGTACAGGATATGATCGGAGTATTACACAACATACCGGAAGAAGCAGGGGAAAGACTTGAATTGATGATCACAGGACAGGCCTCAACAGGAGGAGCCATGCCCGTGGTAAAACCTTTTGCTCATAAGCCCGGAAAAGAAAAACCTCCCGAAGAAACCGAATACCGGTCCGACGACTGCCTCTGGCTGTTTAATACCGTTCCGGCTTATGTAAAAGAAACCGGGAACCTGGATTTTTATAGAAAGGTACTTCCCTACGCCGATCATGGAGAAAACAGTGTTATTGGTCATCTGCGCCGCGCCATTGAATTCAACCTGGAACGCTCGGGAAGTCATGGCCTGCCCTGCGGACTGGCTGCCGACTGGAACGATTGCCTGCAACTGGGACAAAAAGGAGAAACTGTTTTTGTGGCCTTACAGCTTCGTTACGCATTAAAAACGTATATTGAGATCAACGAAGTTCTTAAAATTCAGGATGAAGTTGATTGGGCAATGACCCACCTCAAAGAGCTTGATCAAAGCATCGAAAAATATGCCTGGGATGGTGACTGGTATCTCAGAGCCTACAGGCACGACGGACTGAAATTCGGATCCGGAGAAAATAAGGAAGGCAGTATCTTTCTGAATCCCCAAAGCTGGGCAGTATTAAGTGAACATGCTACAGATAACCATGCGCAACAGGTAATGGACCAGGTAGACAAATACCTGGCCACAGAATATGGCATTGCCCTGCTTGATCCGCCCTTTGAAAAAACGGACCATTCAGTAGTGAAAGCCCCGCTTTTCAATAAGGGAATGAAAGAAAATGCAGCTATATTCTGTCATACCCAGGGATGGGCAGTAATGGCACAAGCAATGTTAGGTAACGGAAATAAGGCATACGGGTATTACAGGTCTTACCTGCCCTCTGCGTACAACACAAAAGCAGAAATTCGGGAAACAGAACCTTATGTATATGCCCAAACTACCAACAGCAAGTACAATATGCGGTTCGGAGCATCACGAAATCCCTGGTTAAGCGG
>CAZWFM010000186.1:0-4695 GCA_964633185.1 uncultured Bacteroidales bacterium
CCATCCGGATATTGCCCAGGTTTTGAATAATATGGGAGATATCTATTTCAGAATGCAGGATTACAAAAAAGCGATCCTGAAATTTGATGAAGCAATACATTCTCTTCGTCATTGCTTCACGAATTATGTACATCCGGATATTACTGTCTATGCAAATAATAAAGCCGAAAGTTACAATGAACTCAATGAACCTGATTCGGCATTGTTTTATGTTGATTACGCATTGCAGGCAAACAGAAGGATAATAGAAAATAACGAAGGAGTATTGGATACGATCATACTGGATTATAAAATGTATCTGTGGTCTCTTCAACTAAAGGCCATGATCTATTTTCATCGGTATCATAAAGACAATTCAAAGATTGATGATTTAAGAAATTCTGTAATTGCATACAAACATGCTGTTGATCTAGCTGAAGAGATGAGACGAAGCTATTCAGCTGAAGAATCAAAAGAATATTTATCGGAAAAACATACGGATTTGTTCAGTGATGCGATCAATACGGCCTATATATACTACAAAACAAGCAGGGATTCCACTGTTTTGGAAACAATACATAATCTGATGGAGAGAAGCAAGTATGGTATTTTGCGTGATGTATTAATGAAAAACAATCTGGCACTAAATCTGGGTATTCCCGATTCTCTCAGGATGAAAGAAAAAGAGTTGATCTCAACAATCCGCTCGTGCAAAGCAGAATTGATAGAACTGGAGGAAAAAAATGATACAACGAAAGATCTTATTGCAACCAGAGAATTGTACAACAGATTGTTCAGCATTGAAAAAGAATATGATGCTCTCCAGTATTTCTATGCAGTGAACTATCCAAAATTCAACCAACTGATTCCTGTAAATGAATTGCCTTTATTGAAAACGATTTGTGAATTAAGGGATACAAATGAGGTATTAATATCATACAACATATCCGATACTTCCCTGTATATATCATTGTTTGATAATAAGTATCATTATCTTTTCAGGCAAACTATTGATACTGCTTTTGAAAGGTCCATTCATGATTATTTGAGATCGGTTAAGACATACGATTTCGATACTTACAGACAAACGAATTCTTTTCTCTATAGTTTATTAATAGCACCCATTGAAGATCGGATCAGCAATACAAAACATGCAATTATTATACCGGATAAAGCACTTCACTATTTGCCGTTTGAAACTCTGTTCAGTGAGACAAATAATAAGGAGGATCTTGTTTTTACCGATTTGAATTACCTGATAAAACGATTTCATATAAGTTATCGTTATACGGCCTCCACCTTATTGAATGACTCCGGAAACCGACCTGTTCATGGATCCTCATGCAATGGTTTTATCGGTTTTGCTCCGGTTTTCGATTCTGACAGCTCGAGCAATTCAATGATCATTCAGGGTACACCTATTGTTGATGCTCTTATGAATGATGAAATGGCTTTGCGTTCTGTTTCAATTGACGGATTTACATTCAACGAGCTGAATTTTTCGAAAAATGAGGTACAGGAAATCATATCTCTTTTTCGGAATATGGACCTGCCTGCGAGTGCTTATTTATATTCCATGGCCAATGAAGAAATATTCAGGCAGGAATCCGGTAAATACAAATACATTCACATTGCTACACACGGTATGATCAATGAGAATCACCCGGATCTTTCGGGATTAATATTTTCACAATCTGAAAGGGATAGTGAAACAAAGCAGACGGAACAGGGAGATGAAGTAATTTCAGGCGCAGATGGAATATTATATGCTTCTGAAATTTATGGACTTGATTTGAATGCCGATCTTGTAGTACTTAGTGCTTGTGAAACAGGTACCGGAAAAATGGTTAAAGGAGAGGGAATAATTTCAATAACACGAGGCTTTCTGTGTTCCGGAATCCCAAACATACTATTTTCATTATGGAAAGTTGGTGATAAAAGTACACGTGAACTCATGGTGCTGTTTTATTCAAATCTTCTGCAGGGTAAATCCTACTCAGAGGCTTTGCAGGAGGCAAAACTGGAAATGATTAGGAATGAAAATTATGCATACCCTTTGTTTTGGGGAGGTTTTACTTTAATTGACACCGACTAAAGAAGATTTGTGGCATATTCACATGCAGATCATTTCACTAGAAACCTGCCGGTATAGATAACCTCATTATGAACCGAAAGTTGCCAGTAATACAATCCCGGGAGATCGATTGTTCTGGAATAAGGGGATTGAACATTTTCTTTTAAAATAACTTTTCCCGTATTTTTTCTCAGGATAAGTATAATTTCCTCTTCTGATCCGGCATCCCAAATAAAATCGATCTCCTGTTTCTTTTGAAGTACGGCTGAATCGGCAGGTGAACTGACCGTGATCTCATGGCCACGTACCTGATCACGGATCGCAGTTTCGAAAACAGGAGAAGGTTCAAAAGTCCGGGCGATGAGTTCATATTCTTCCTGTTCAGGCTCTTGTTTTTTGATTTTATCACTGCTTACAGCAGAGCTGTTGCTTGTGCTTTTATTCATCGTATCCATCATATAATGATCAGCAACGGATTGATTTTTACCGTCTGTAGGATGAAGTTTACCGGTGTTTATTATCAGATAAGCTGCACCCGCCAGAATTACTATTGCAGCAGCAACGCGCAACAGTATTTTATACGATGCAGAAAGTGTTATTTTTTTGGTTTTATTCACCTTCAAAGTATTGTCTTCTTCAATCAACCTGTGTTCCGAGCCTGTGATTATTGTTTCCAGAAGTTCGCATTTGCGCCGGCATTCCGCACAATTAAGAATATGTTCTTCAAAAGCTGATTCTTCTTCTGCATTCAGCTTTCCCAGAACATAGTTCTCTATCATGTCTTTTTCTTTTATTTTACTATGGTTCAGCTTCATATAATGTGTTTAGCTTATAACGTACAATTTTTTATGTTCAGGGATATTTTCCATGAGTTTTTTTAAAGCCCTGTGTTTGATAACACGGCAATTTTCAGCAGAAATATTTAATTCTTCCGCAATTTCCATTAGCTTTTTTTCATAGATAAAATACTCCTGTATAATGTATTTTTCATTTTCAGCCAGCTTATTGATCTCTTTTTTCACAAAGCAGATCAGATCATCTTCTTTTGAATCACCAATTTCATAAAACAATTCTGGTATTTCCCGGCTTATACGGTTTTCTTTCTTTTTTTCCCGCAGCTGTTCTTTCATTTTATTCTCAAGTATCCTGAAATAATAAGATTTCAATTCGAAGGAATTCTTAAAGCGCAGCCTTTTAAAACATAGTTTTTCAAACAAAATATGTATCGCAGACCAGTGAAGATCATGACAGTCTAAATCCTTAACCATATTCCTGTTGCTATGCCACTTGAATGCATATATTTTCAGTTGCTCTTCCACTTGTTTCCAGGCAAGGTTGTTCTTTTCTATCAGCAGGTTGTTAAAATCTTCAAATCCTTTCTTCAGCATTTCTTCTGCGGTTTGAATTACCAGTTTTTTGTATTCACTGTATGTTCCGGTAGTATTCTTCCTGATTATTTCCATTGTCTTAAAATGGATCTCACTATAAAATTCAGTATCATTCGAAACCATTTTTTTAAAAGCTATCCATTGTATTTCCAGTTTGTTTTTGCGGCACCAGTTCCTGATAATGATCCCTATAAATTCAATGGCTCTTGTGTTTGCTTCTCCTTTTGCAAGAGCTGCAATGAACTTTTTGAAATTGTCAGTACTTTCCATAACGGATATGACTTGAAAGGATAAAAGATTACAATTTTTTGTTAATTTTTTATAAAAATAAACCCTTTTTGTAACACTTCTCTTAATTTCATCATTTCAAATAAAGAAAACAGGAACAAAGGTTCCACCGAATCATAAAAAAACACATATGTTATTACAAAAAAAATATGTATCCAATGCAGTAATTTTTTTATTGCTGTTACTCTCATTTATAAGTTGTGAGAAAGATAATAGTACTTATGCACCTGAGGCCATTATTGATTCAACCGGCCTTATGGGTATGCTGAACTCCCCCTGGCCTTGTGACGGGCACGATTCCAGGCGAAGTTCACAGAGTCTATACAATGGACCCGACGATAGTACAGTAGCCTGGATATACGATGCAAGCCCGGGATATCATGCGGAAGATGCAATATCTCCGGTGATCGACAACGAAGGCAATCTTTATTCCATGGTCTGGATGTCTATGATCAAGCTGAATTCATCCGGTAATTTGTTATGGGATGCCTATATAGGGTATTATTTGTGGACCATGCCAACATTGGGCGCAGACGGAACTGTGTATGCTACCGGTTATTATTATGATCCGTTATACAGTCGTACGAACGGGGGCGTGATCGCCCTGGATCCTGCGGGGAATGAAATACTGGATTATGAAACAGAAGATCAGTATGATGGTGGTGTAAGTGGTGCTGCTACCATTGCACCTGATGGAACTATCTATTTAGCTGACGGAGGAGGTTATTTATATGCGATTTCACCGGAAGGAGGAATGCGATGGAAATATACTACGGAACGTAGTACTGCCTCTTCACCGGCTCTTGCGGTGGAAGGAACTATCATCACGATCGATTACGATAATATTGTGTATGCAATAAATCCCGACGGGACATTGAAATGGCAGAGGCAGATAGATACTGATATAAGTTATGATATGGCCCTGGATATTGACGGGACTGTTTATGTTGGCTCGGAAAACGGAAT
>CAZWFM010000187.1:0-4685 GCA_964633185.1 uncultured Bacteroidales bacterium
AAATAACAAACAGAATGCGCCAGATTCTTCTTTTCATATTACCCAGGGCGATGCCTGCCAGTCCGGCAGGCTGGCCCTGGGTTAAATTATTTTTGCCTTTCAGGCAAAACAAAACAACACGAAAGGCTGAAAGCCTTAAATAATTTAGACTGGTGCATCGCACCAGGTGTTAAAGCATGTTAAATATTCTCAGAATCTCGCTATTGCCTGTGCCTTAATTTCAGTCTTATGACCTTTATCAATCGTATTTAACCCACTCCCAACTTCGTTTTTTCCCGGGTAATACGATTGCGAAATCCGAAGCCAGAACGTCAGAAATTCTGCAGCTTCCCATTTGGCCATTGCGATAAATCTCCATCCTTTACCATAGTGCATATAAGAAGTGTATGCATGCAACACATCCCGTTCATAAGAATATATCCTCGCGTCATATTCCTGCACATTGAAATAGGCAATTCGAATTGAAAATTCCATAGGAATAGTTTTCAGGGAATACATAAGATCCTGAGAACATAGCAGTCCATAATTGGTTTTCTCATGATCAAATGATGCTCCTGATATTTCTATCCGGTTTTGAAATCTCAGGTTATCCCCCGCATAGTAAAATGCATTCAGCCTGTATTTTTCTATAAACAAATTCCTGATATCCGTAAGCTTTTCATAATTGGAAAAGTTTTCCGGCTTCTCTTCCCGTTTGTATCGGAAATAAATTTCAGCTCTCTTTATATTCCTGCTGATTTCCATAAAAACATCATACCCCTCAGATGGAATATTGACCTGATATTTTAACCAGGGGAAAGAAAAAACGTCTCCATAAATCCTGAGACCGAATTCGGCCAGTTGAAATTCAGTTCCCAGATAAAGTCCATTTTCATTTGAAATGCTTGAATTCTCACCAAATGCACTCGCATAACAGGAATAATATCCTTCCTGGTAATATCGATGCACTATTGCCAGCTGAATTTCAGGCTTCAGGATAAAAAACATTCCGTTTAAGGATGCAACAGAATGATTCGAGTACGCCGTTTCTCCGAACAACTGAATTCTGCCGGCAAGGTATTTATAATCCATCGATATACCGGTTAATTTCTTTCCGGAAAAAGAATTCATTTTGTACAAATACTCACTTTCTAATAAGGTTTTATCCATTCGCATGAAGTAACCGTTCAATCCTATCTTAAACCGAATGCCATTGTATTGGAAACTTGAACCGACGGTAGTTTGCCTTACGGTTTTTTCCTTCCAAAGATCTGAGGGAGTTCTGTGATACCCTGTTTCAACAAAACCTGTAATACTATTGTCCTCCGCAACTGAATCCGAAAGATTTGCGTCAATACGTTTCTGAGAATAAAAACCATTCCATTTCAATTTCCCGTTTCCAAGAGTCATTGACATTCCTCTTAAAAAATGGTTCTCATCGACTGATAAATTTCCCTTTGTATCTGATGCCCTGCGGACTATGCCTGAACTATAACCTGATTTACCAAATGAATACCCATTCCATAGCAATACACTTTGTCCCCATTGAACAAGATAGTCTCCTATCGTAATGTTTTTCAATGTTCCAATTTCATTGCCATAGGATACAAATGCAGAATAAAAATCAAATCCTCCGGGATTACTTCCTTTGAAAAACTCTTCTCCTGCATCTTTTTCCATAATCAGGCCGGCTTTAAAGTAATCGCCATAGGTTCCGCTATATCTCAAATACAATTTGTCCGGAGAACCAAGATATCTGGATCTATCAGGATCCTTGGCAAGTGTTGAATCAGGAATTCTTACAAATCCTTTTTGATTTTCAATTACCCGCTGGTATCTGACAATACACTGATGTTTTGAATTTCTTAATACATTTTCCCCAATTTGAACCTTCTTCACCGGCTTTTCAAAAATCACAAAAGACTGCAACAGATCTATGTCTTGTTGACGAATGCCCGGAAGATAAAGCAGCTCGTTAATAGAATAGATATACCCGGATTTCTCCCTGTAATCGATGATAATTGCTATCTGAAAATCATTTAAAAATTTCAAATCAGACAATTGTTCTGCAGAGGCTGAGTTTATATTTATAGGATGATTTAAATAGTAATTCAGTTCGTCAAAAAGAAAAGTTAAATCCAATTCCGTATCAGAATTGCTGGCTATTACCTCAAGAATATCTTCAAGGTATTTTTGTTGCGAACTATTCAATTCCTGTGCAAAGCTTATGTGACCAATACATAGAAACAGAATTGTTAGAACAAGCTTATGTATTCTTCTTCCGGTCATCTTACTTTATTGTATAATGAATTGTGAAAGCCGAAGACATGCCAAGTACAGAGTGCTGTTCAAATCCCAGGTCAATAGTTAATTTTCGAAAAATAAATCCTGATCCGAAAGAATACGATAATGCAGCAGGAAATTTCAGGCCGGCACGAACAATCAAACCCGGAATAATATAATATTCTGCTCCCATGGAACAGGAAAAAGTCTTAAAATCGTTCCAATTGGTTTGTAGTGCGAGCAAATAGTTTTGTTCCTCTGAATATGAGATCCCCAAATCCAAACCCGATGGTAATTTCTCTCCCTTAAACCTCCCATAAGCCGATCCGGTAGGATTTTTAACATCGACCCCAATCCTCAAACCCTTCACCGGTATGGTAATCATACCTACCTGGCCTGTAATGGCTGATGCCCTTTCACTGGTAGTTTCCACAGTCTGCATGTTATATGCAATACAAACTCCCATGGAAATCCAGTTTGCCAGTAGTTTACCATACCCCAGACAGAATTGACTCTCGTTATATAGTTCACTCCCATAATAACTCAACCAGGGACTGATGACCCCATATTCAGTTGGGATTGTCGATACAATAACCTGAGAACTTAATTCCGATATGAAGAACCGATTGTTATAGTTTATCCCTATATCAAAAGACGAATACATTCCCAGTCCTGCAGGATTACTAAGTCCTGACCACGTGTCAGAGCATGTTACATCAGAACCTGAAAGGGCTAATTTTCTGGCATGAAATAAATTGATATCCTGCGAACAAACAGAAACGGGACGAATAAGAAAGCATATGAATAGAGTATATCTAAATTGCATATAACAAGTAAAATTGTTCTATTACGCAAAAACGAATTTTTGCAAGTAACAAAAAGGAGCTTTAAATATCAAGAAAAAAAAAGAATTTGTGGATCTGTTTAAAAGACATCATTCTGAACTGATGTCTTTGCTGAACGTTAAATCAGATACAGTCAATTCGTTTTAAACTCATATTTTACTTCTTTCAACTCTTTATTGGCCTTAACAATTTTTGTTTTCAGACTCTCCTTATATTCTGTCAGTCTTCCTGCCAGTTCTTTATCCGCACCAGCCAGTATCTGAGCAGCAAGAATAGCGGCATTTTGTGCTCCGTTGATCCCCACAGTGGCTACCGGTATTCCCGGAGGCATTTGTACAATGGCCAGTAATGCATCCAGACCGTCCAGACTCACTTTTATTGGTACGCCAATTACCGGTATCTTTGTCATGGAAGCTATTACTCCGGGTAAATGAGCTGCCATGCCGGCAGCAGCAATAATCACACGAATACCTCTTTCTTCAGCATTCTCTGCAAATTTCTCCACTTCTTGAGGGGTACGGTGAGCTGAAAGTGCATTGATCTCAAAGGGTATTTTCATGCTATTCAGAAAATCGGCAGCCTCTTTCATTACTGTTAGATCAGAAGTACTGCCCATAATTATACTAACTTGTGGATTCATAGCAATTGCATTTTGCTTTTTTATTTCATCATTCTATTTGAAAGTCCTGCCGGTTAATTACTCTATTTTCTTAATTTCGCAGGATGTTTCATTGGCAAATATAATGGAAACCATAACAATACACGATAAGAAATTTTCTCTAAGCATAAACGCAAAAAAAATCAGTGCTGCCATTCAGCAAATGGCTCTAAAAATCAACAAGGATTTAGTCTCTAAAAATGTTGTTTTTATTGGTATTCTGAATGGATCGTTTTTATTTGCCGCTGATTTGCTGAGATTAATCCATTCTGATTGTCGCATTACTTTCATCAAAACTTCCTCATACAACGGTACTGAAAATACAGGGAATGTAACTCACCTGATCGGATTAAACGAAGTAATAAAAGACAAAAATATTGTGTTGATCGAAGATATAGTAGATTCAGGGAACACTCTTGATTCAGTGATCAAAGATCTTGAAAAGCATAAACCTGCTGAAATAAAGATAGCTACCTTGCTTTTTAAACCTGACGCATACGAGTACAACAGAAAAATCGATTATATAGGATTTCGTATTCCCAATGCCTTTGTTGTAGGCTACGGTCTTGATTATGATGGATTTGGCAGAAATCTCGAAAACATCTATACTGAAATGGAATAAATTTTAATCTCTAAATATAAATTGAATTCATATGTTAAACATAGTTTTATTTGGCCCTCCCGGGGCAGGAAAAGGTACTCAGGCTGCTAAAATTCTTGAGAAATATCAATTGATCCATCTTTCAACAGGAGATATCTTAAGATCGGAACTCGCATCACAAACAACACTTGGATTGGAAGCAAAAAAATACATGGACAAAGGTGAACTGGTGCCTGATTCGGTTGTTATCGGGATGATTGAGAGTAAAATTGACAGCAATGCAGGTGCAAAAGGATTTATTTTTGATGGCTTTCCAAGA